>CAYGEY010000001.1:0-72140 GCA_964349065.1 uncultured Candidatus Peribacteria bacterium
ATAATATACTATCACTCAGTTAATTGAGTTACCACAACAAATGAATAATGAAGTCATCAAAGAAATTATAGACACCATTGGAACACACCAATCTATTTTACTGACCGCTCATCACACTCTCGACAGTGACTCAGCCGGTAGTATTTTGGCACTTTATCATGTACTCAAAGCTTTAGGCAAAGAGCCACACCCCATCACGCTTTCAAAGATTCCCGCAGAACTTTCCTTCCTTCCCGGCATTAACCAATTCGAACAATTATCAGATAAAAAAGAAAAGGAATTTGTGATCAGCCTTTATAATCCAAATGTCACCGTTGATGAAGTAAAATATACAACTTCTGCAAATGGACTGCTTCGCATCATTGTCACACCAAAGACCGGGATGTTTGAAGCAAATGATATGAAAACAAAAAATCCACTGCAAGAATATGATCTCATCATTGTCGTTGATAGCGGTGATCAGAAAAATATCGGACCTCTCTATCAACAACATAAGGATATATTTGAAAAAGCAGTAGTCATTAACATTGATCATCATATTTCCAATGATAATTTCGGTGACATCAATTATGTAGATACAACTTCTTCATCTGCATGTGAACTCATTTATAAAATCATATATACACTGGATAAAAACCTAATAACGAAAGATGTAGCAACTTGTCTTCTCACAGGTATCATTGCAGATACCGGGAGCTTTAAACACGGTAATACAACTGCTTCATCATTAAAAACAGCTGCTGAACTTATGGAACGTGGTGCGGATCAACAAGAAATCATCGTCAATCTTTTTAAGAAACGTAAATTCGAAACACTCAAAATTTGGGGAAAAATCCTCACACATGTAAAAACAGATGAAAAGCATGGAATATTATGGTCAGCAATCTCTTTTGATGAACTTCAAAAGGCAGGTGGAGATGGCGATAACATCAGTAATGTAATAGATGAGCTCCTCGTCACTTATCCAAATGCTCACTACTTTCTCCTTTTCACAGAAATCGAAAAAGGAAAAGTGAAGGTAAGTATCCGAACAAAAAACGAAAAATATGACGGAGAAAAAATATGCACATACTTTGGTGGTGGAGGTCACAAAGAAGCTTGTGGATTCATCAAAGAAAACACAACTCTTGAAAATATAGTTGAAGAAGTAATGACATATATACGTTCAGAAAAAACAGAAATACTTCCTGAAGTGAAGACTTCATCAGAAAAAACTTCAATGCTTGCTGAGAAGATTCAAAACTTTTTAGGGCGATAATTAGGGCATATAGATAATCGAGGCCTCAAGCGCCTCACTCTTATTTCCCGCTTTATCATACGCATATACGGTAAACGTGTTTTTCCCGATAATCATATTTCCCTGATCAGCTGAGAGGAAATAGCTCCAATGCCCGCTTCCCGGCACATACTTTTTTAGAACATACCCATTCACCTCTACCTTCTCTGTATCAGCCGAAACACTTCCGGAGATTTTATCAAAACTTTTTGTTATCTTGTTTCCTACCGGATAGTTCATTTTTGGTTTATCAGGCGCCAAAATATCCGGTATTTCAACAGACAAATCAACTTCATCACTTTCACCCTGTGTCTGAACTGTTTTTGATGTCTCACTTACATCAAAAACTGCACCGGTAGATAAAGCAGCTTTATTAACCGGCACAGATCTAGAATTATCTGCACTAACTAAATAGTTAACACCATAAAGAGTACTTCCTGCCAATAAAAGACTAACCAAAAGTGGCAACATATACGATCGCAATTTTTTCACATATTTCTTTCGGAGGCGTCTTTGCATGAAAAATGAAAGGTATATTCAAACTCATTATAGAAGACATCTGATAACTTAAAATACACTCACTCTGATTTGCCTTGCTATTAGTAAAAACAATTTCATTATAACAAGCCCAATTCGTGTCGAATCGAATTAATATCCCGACTAAGATTATCATCTGTTTTTATAGCCTCTGAAATTTTTGTACAAGAATGGATAACTGTTGAATGAAGTCGCCCACCAAGCTCCTCCCCAATACGTTCAAACGTCATATCCAAATCATTTTTCGCAATATACATTATGATCTGCCGTGCATGCGCAATATCCTTTTTTCTTGATTCTCCTAATATCTCCTCAGAAGAAATATGGAAAAAAATTGAAGTCTTCTCCACTACCTCTGAGAGCTTCGTCGCACGACCTTTTTTTGACATACCATTTGTATACCCGGCAAGCGAATTTGTCTTATTTAACTTTTGCAATAGCGGACCAATAGTACTAATCGTCGGTGTAATATTCGAGAGTTCATACATCGCCAGTGCCTGGTTTAAAACTCCTTCTAGTTCTCGGATTGAATGTAAGACATTGTGTGCAATAAACTCTAAAACATCATTACTTAAATGCACACCACGTTTAAGCGCTTTTTTACGCAAAATAGCGCATCTCGTCTCAAAATCAGGAAATCCGACATCGACAATCATACCGCTTTCAAACCTACTCGTAAGTCTTCCCTCCAGCTCTGAAAGCTCCTTTGGCGGCCTATCTGAGGACAAGATAATCTGTTTCTTATCTTGGTATAATTCATTAAATGTATGAAAAAATTCAATCTGCGTTGTCACTTTATTCGCCAAAAACTGAATATCATCAATTATCAAAACGTCAATACTCCTGTATCTTTTTCGTAATTCCTCAGTATTTCGCTTTTGAATAGCCATCACTATTTCATTAGTGAACTTTTCACTTGTGAGATACACGATTTTTTTCTTTGGAAATCTTCGAAGCACTTCATTACCAATCGCCTGCAACAAATGTGTTTTCCCAAGCCCCACTCCTCCGTAGATGAAAAGTGGATTATACGCCACTCCTGGAGCTCGAGACACAGCCAGGCAAGCGGCGTAAGCAAGCTGTGTTTCCGGAGCAATCACATATTCCTCAAACGTATATGTCGGATTCAGCAACCGACTCGTTATCCCCTCAACTAAAGGTATTTCCTGCGAAACAATATTTGCCCTTGCCTCTTCACTAATATCAAATTGGTCCAATTTCTCAACTTCTGTGCTAGTTTTCCCTTCGGTTTCATCAGAACACTGCCGCACAAGTCGCACAATATCAATAACTCGCTCATCTTTTCTATGAAGAGAACCATCCACCACTATTTTCACATGAAGTGTCTTTTCCATAACCTTCTCTGATGCCTCCACCAACATATCCATGTACTTTCCCAATATATTGTTTGAGCTGATCGATGTAGGAACCCCAATAACCAAGGTACTCTCTTCCAATTCCAAAAGGGCTGTATTTTTAAACCATGTCAAAAACTGACTTTTCGGTATATACGTAAAAAGCTCTTTCAAGATCTTTTTCCACACTACTTTTGTATCAGTCGTTTCAACCATAGTGAATACAAATATTACATAAGAAAAATACAACAAAAAAAGAGTATGTCATACTCTTTTTTAAAGAAAGTAAAAAATAAGCTTAGCACGCCTAGAATTAACCAAAATAGACTTTCTTTTTTAAAATTGTTTTAACGTACTTCAATTGAGCACAAAGTTGAACAAACAATTTTAAAAAAGGAAGTAAAAAAGAGCATCAAATAATCTATTCCTTCTTTTTTGTCTCAGACTTTGCTTCAACCTTCTCCTCCTTCTTCGCTCCCTTCTCAGCAAAAATTTTACTTGCCACAAGCGCATCTACATCAGGATACATAGGTATAATCCCATCAAGACCAACTGTCTCCAAGACATCCAATATATTTCCTTTAGCACCGATAATTGCCAATTTTGAAGCACGTTCAATCAACTTTGTATACCAATCGCTGATATATCCGATCGACTTACTATTCATATATCCAAGCTCATTGAGATCCAAAATAATAAATGCACCCTCAAAACTACTATCCAAGATCGCATAAACTTCCTTTGCAACATCATCGATGTTCGATTCATCCAACTCCCCGACAAACCCTATAGAGAGGACGTTTGTCCCATCTTTCAGTATTATCTGTGATTTTTTAATTTCAACCGGAGTAATCATAATATTGTGTTAATAAATTGTAATAATAATTATACTGCATTTTTAAAGTATTTGCGTGCCCGAGACTTTATACCACCATGTTGCCGATCCTCAAACTCTAATTCATCAACCCATTTCAAAATAATTTGCGCAAGACCGCGTCCTCGTAAATCACTTAATTCCAATTTCTTGTCTTTCCTTTCATCTACAAGTTGTCGTAGATCTTCAGCTTTCACCTTTTGAGTGCCTGTTCCTTTATCCTCAACAATAATATCTAAATATTCACCTTTTTTCAATTCAATTGTAACAGCGATCTCATCACTAGGAGCAGAGCCATATTCCACTGCATTACTACATAGTTCATCAACAACCATTTGCATTCGAGATCCCCATTTTTCTGGCAACTCTGTTAAATTTGTCACAACATGAAGCATAAACTCTCGAATACCTGACTGGAAATACAGTGAACTTGAGATCACAATCAGTATCTTACCTTCCTTCATATTTTCCAATTTACTCATATCCATAATACTTTTTTAAGAATTTTGCATTGCATTCCGACGAATTGTATTCCAATCATACGGAAATTTAAACACCTCATGTACTCGTATCAGATTAGCTAAGATATTCCATTCATTCTCCTCTTGGAAAAAAAATGTCTCACCCCTCTCCTTGTACGGGTTGTATTCAGTCAACATACCATCCTCCTTCAGAAGAACATTTGCAACTGAAACAACACCAAATCTATGCATCTCTCCAACTATTTTACCTATCTTAGATGTATCATTATGTAAAAAGAGCATCACATCAAGACCGGAAAAAACTTGCGCCGTATTCTCTTCAGAGAGTACAATCGGCGCTTTCTGCCCGACTACTACAATATCTATATAAGGAATATGTGTTGCGGCCTCAGAAAGTATATTCACAATATCCATTTGTGCCTTATCTAAATTATCTATATATATACCGACTAGCAATGATTTCGGTTTTTTTGCTAATCCAAACTGCTGAACAAATATTTCCCTGTTCACATTCTTTTTTGTGATACTTTCCGCTGTATACGCCTCAAATGGAGTGGACAATTTTGAAGATGATATCATGAGTTTTTAGTTGGTATTTGTTTTTGTCTAAGTATTATACCAAATCTCTTCAAAAAAATACAACAAGTTTTATGACACATTACATATTTGTTGTTATATATTAATAACAGAATCACTAGCCCTATTCTTGACTTTTCACTCTTTAAAAATTACACTTTATATAGTACAATCAAAATATATTATTTTTAGCTTCTAATATTTGTACCTATCGCTAAGTCTCACCGCGTCAATAAAGAAATTACAGCAAAGAAAATTCTCCTCATACTTCAAGATGAGCGACCTGTAGAGCTCTCCATTGAGGATGCCCTCAAGCGGGCTGAAGACGAGAACATGGATCTTGTAGAAATCAATGCAAGCAACAACCCGCCAATGTGCCGTATTATGGATTTTGGAAAATTTTTGTATAAAAAGAAAAAACAAGAACAAGACGCAAAGAAACAACAACGAGGTCATGAAACAAAAACCATCAGATTCGGCTTTTTAACCGGAGCGCACGATATTGAAATCCGCGTTAATCAAGCAAAAGAATTCCTTCAAAAAGGTAATTCTGTGAAGATTCAGGTTCTCGGAAGAGGGAGACAACTCGCCTATTCCGGCTCCGCTATGGAAAAAGTTCAAAATTTTATTGCACAACTCACGGATCTGGCTACAGTGGAATCACCTCCAAAACAAAATGGGGGGATGATTATAGCTGTTATCAAGCCATCTAAGTAATTATATACTGTATGAAACTCAAAACACATAGTGGAGCAAAGAAACGAATCAGCTTTACTGGAACTGGAAAAGCGATGTTTAACAAGGCCGCAAAACGCCATCTTTTGATGAACAAATCAAAAGGAGCGAAGAGCACTGGGGCTAATGGTATTATCGTGAGCAAGGCTCATAATAAAAGAATGAAAAAGTTATTACCATACGCAAAATAAGCAATTATTATAGCATTTATTTCACATAATTAAGAAAGTATATGGCACGCGTAAAAAGAGGAGCAACACAACACAAACGGCATAAAAAGATTTTGAAACTCGCAAAGGGTTATCGAAGTGTAAGGAGCACCAACCACAGACGAGCTCTGGAGGCGGTGATGAAAGCGGGACGACAAGCTTTTGCGGATCGACGAAAAAAGAAGAGAGACTTCCGAAGTTTGTGGATAATTCGTATGAATGCGGCTGTGCGGGAGCACGGATTGTCATATTCTGCGTTTATTATGAAAATGAAGGAGAAAAATGTGATGTTAAATAGAAAGGTGTTGTCAGAATTGGCGATACACGAACCGAAGACATTTGAAAGCGTGGTGAAGTTTGTGAAGTAAGAAAATTAAACATATTGAAGAAACTGTCTCGAAAGTGGCAGTTTTTTTGTGATAAAAAAATGACCTTCTCCGGGGAGAAGGTCATTAAACTAAGGTTTATCTATTGATCTTCAATATTTTGCCCTAGTTCTGTATAACATGAATTCAAGGATTTCCTCAAGTGCAGACAGTTCTGCAACCGATTTCCCTGAATCTACATTATTTCCTTCTTCATCTTCTTCCTCTTCTTCTTCACGAATGATCACAGAATCACCTCCTTTCCTTTTTGTTTTATTTTTTTAATCACCTCGCAATAAACTTAAAATCACTTTTTCATGATCTTGTCTTAAATGCAAATATTCAATTGATTCCAAAGACCTTCTCACTGAATCAACAAAGAAATACATGTGGGCAAAAAAGAAAAAAGCAATTACTAAGTTAAATCCTACAGCAACCCGTATATCTCCTGATCCAATAATTGCACTATCAAACCATGAGGCTGTCAGTATATATAACAACAACCCAAGACTCAAAGTGATAATCGAATTAAAAATCAACTTAGTTATTAACCAACCATACTGTACTATCATAGGATAACCCCTTTTTTTGTTATAAATATTTATATCATATTTTTTTATTAAATCAACAATATATCAAATAACAGCACAACAACCATTATTGACAGTTTACCTCTTCCTCACCACATACCCTTCCCCAGTATCCTCCACAACATACCCCATCACCTCAATCTCCCCCCTCAATCTATCCGCCTCTCCAAAATCCTTCTCCTTCTTGGCTTCCAACCTTTTTCTCGCCAACAACTCCACTGTATCAGGGACCACCGCAACTTCCCACGGAAACAACACTCCAAATACAGTATCAAGCGTCTTCCAAAGCTGCACCACCACTTTTGCCTCAGCCTCATTCAACTCCCCGGCATCCATCCGGCTATTGATCTTCGTCATAAACTCAAATACATGCGCAAACGCTTCCGGAGTACCTAAATCATCCTCTAAACTCACCACAACATCTCCCAAAAAGCTATTTATCTCCTTACTAAACACCATACTAATCACACCATCCCCTTTCACACCTTCCAACCTATCCACAAAACGATGTATCGATTTTAACGATTCCTTGGCACTACTCAGTTCCTTCCACGTAAAATCACTTGAACTTCTATAATGACTTCTTAAATAAAAAAACCGCAACTCCTGCATCGTAAATCCCTGAGCCTCAACATCCCCCAACAAATACACATTCCCTTTACTCTTGGCCATCTTCTCCCCTTCCACGGTCATATGCCCGGCATGCATCCAATATTTCACAAACGGCAGTTTCTTATTCGGCGCCGCGCACTCACTCTGCGCAATTTCACACTCATGATGTGGAAACTTGTTATCTATAGCCCCTCCATGAATATCAATATGCTCGCCTAAAAACTCATTAGACATCGCAGAACACTCAATATGCCAGCCCGGATACCCGCGTCCCCATGGACTATCCCACATCATACTTTGCTCTTTACCCAAAACCCACAATGCAAAATCATGCGGAGATTTTTTATCCTCCAAATCCTCCACTCGCCCACTCGCTCCCACAGCCAGTTCATCCAAAGTATTTCCAGAAAGTCTCCCATATTCCGGAAATGCCTGAATATCGAAATACACTCCCGACTTGGTAACATACGCCTTTTTATTTTCTATCAATTTCTCAATCATCACAATCATCCCGGGAATATGATCCGTCGCTTTGCACACCGTATTTGGCATTGATACATGCAATTTCTCAAACCCCTCCAAAAAATCATCAGTATAAAATTTCGCCACATCCCACACTGTTTTATTGTCACGCTTTGCAGCTTTTTCCATCTTGTCTTCACCCGCATCGCTCGAAAGCAAGTCATCTTGTGTTAAATGCCCCACGTCCGTAATATTCATCACATGATTGACTGTATAATCCGAAAATCGCAAAAATTTCACTAGTAAATCCCATGAAACATAAGTCCTATAATTCCCAATATGTTGAAAATGATACACCGTCGGACCGCATGTATAGATTGTAACTTGCCTATCTTTAAGAGTTTTGAATTTTTCCTTTCGACGTACTTCTGAGTTATAAAGCTCCATATTTAGTTATTACAAAAAAGCTTCCATACATTATCAGAAGGTATTATAAAGTCAAAATCACAACTTATTTCTTCTCCACACAAATTGGGCATGAATCATCTTTCCTTACCACAATAAGCGCCGAATGCAACAGTCCCATCCCCCAAAACGCCTCTAAAAGCAACGCATACGACACCAAAATCAAACTCCAAAACACCAAAGCATTGAGAGATTCTATCGCATATAACGTGCCAAGGTTAGTCAACACCCCCAAACAAATCCGAATCATACGACTCGTAAAATCAAGGTGGCAGACAAAAAATGATAATTTAGATCGAAAACCCATGTGTATATTTATGTTGTTCAAAACATTATACACTATGATTCTCTAATAACACAAACTACGCCCCATACACCATCAAATCAGCCGTTACCCCACCATCATCAAAAATATTAATCTCCACAAATGACTTCGGTTTCGTCTTCTCCCCATCTGTCACATCAATTTCATTACGCCAAGTATCCGTCACATATCGCATAATACCGCTTTTTTTACTCGTATGAAACACATGCAAATGTCCAAGCACTATAATATTTTTATCCTCATGCAAACTCTGAGCTGATTTCAAAAGATGCGGCAAAAACTTCGTATCATTAAGAAAATCAAATCCATGCCGCCATAAATGCTTAGAAATATTTTTCCACGGCACCGAATACGTCGGATCCTTCACAGCCATGAGGGATTTCACAATCATATCCTTAAAAATAATTTTCCAAAGTGTCTTCTTCTTCTCCCGTTTAATAATCGGAAACAATTCAGGAATCATCTTTTTCGGGAACACTTGTTCTGCCTCAGGATATTTCTTTTTTAACGGATTGAGGTACTGGAAACAAACCTGTGCACCAAATGAAGTATTGAGATAGGTCTTACCCCTTCTCTGAAAAAAATTTTTCTCTATATCTATTTGAAAAAAGGGATCGAATTGCTGACCATGCTCAATATGCACATACGGCCGGCCAAAATCATATCCAAAATCAACCTTATTACGAGAACCCAAAACTTCTTTCAAACGGTTTTGTACCTCAGGCCAAGCCAGATCTGCATCGTGATTACCTATCACGAAAAAAATTGAATGCTTTTTATGATCCAAAAGCCGCTTCATTGCTTCAAATACAAGAGTATGTGTTGTAAGTACCTCTTCCAATTTCCACATTGAGACTTCAAGCGTTATACTCCTAGGATATTTCCCCTTATAACTCATTTTCAAAAAATCAAACGTATCCCCATTGCATACAAGCGTCATTGGAATATCCGCATGTTTATCTGTTTGTTCATCAATAAAAGCCGCCAACATCTCGTCGTCATAAAAATCATCCATGATATCCCCTCGACCCATCTCGATGTCACTGATTACAATGATTTTCTCTTGTACCTCTGCCATGAAAAATAGTTTGAATACAAAAACTACCAAGTCCTATCAATCCTGCACCATTCTACTCAAACAGAGTGATCTGCAAACCTTTTTGTTGAGTAAAACTTTACTCATAATTTATCTTTTGGATGTACCGATTTCCTGCATGTAATCAAAGATTCCATCTTCATCTTCAGAAATTGTTGTCAAAGCAATATGGAGTTTTTGACCGAATTCAATTTTTTGATAAAGAACTTTTGCTAAACTTATAGCAGTAGCTCGATGGTGCCCCTCAATACAAACTACTTTTCCGAGTTTTTCACGAATAACACCGGTAAATAATGCTTGAGCCGGAAAGTTTTTTATCATATCCAAAACTTTGCCATGGTGGCTATAAAATTCTAAATTCTCCGGAAGCGCGAGCATTTCTTCAAAAGAATATTTATTGTGCTCCGGTACCTTCGCTTGCCACCCATTAAATGGTCCCATAAGCATCTTTGGAATGAATTCCATCTGATCATCAATACTATAGATCTTCCATTGTCTTTTTTCCGCTCCAAAAAGTGATAGTGTGTTTCTTCGCCAACTTTCCCAATCCGGCCACCCTTTAACATCTGTGGCACAGTGAATCCAGTCAGGGTTTTTTGCTTCGTTTTTTCGCCATTCATCGAAGAGTTCTTCAAAGGAAATGTCGCGGATTGGGGTGAGGTTGTGCATTGGTTATTTTTTTACTATATCTAATCGAGATGTATTCCTACTTTTCTGTCTCCGCATCTCATCAATATCAGATTCAGCTTGTTCAACTTTTTTATTTATTAAATTACTAAGTCTCTTCGAAATCACAACATCACCCATATCTGTAATTATTATCTCACTCGGATCTATTTTTAGAACTTCCATAATTACAAAATTTAATTAATACACACATTACTTTTTAACAATATTCAACTCAGAAGTATCCCAAACAACATGTATCCCCGTTTCTTCCTCAGCCTCTTTAATCATTTCTGTCATCAACTTATGTTGTTTTTTAGGCAAAGAAATAATTTCATACTCACTTATTTGGGAATTATTCATATTATTGGGATTCTAAGATATAATAATATACTACTTTCTCATTGAATTAACTCGGACAGAGCTCATAGATTTCATTCTGCGCATTTCATCAACTTGCGCATCAGCTTCATCCGTCATTTTATCTATAATTTTATTAATATAATCTGGAAAAATGACATCACCATTTTCTAGGTATGTTACTTCACTTGGGTTCAATTTGAGATCTTTCATAATAACTCATTTTATAAAGTAAAACATGTAATAACCATTATTTTTCGTCTTCGTTGATCTAACCAAAACCAGTAGAGCTGATAGTTAAACCAAGTAGTTTCATTCCGATTAAATCTCTCATTCCATATTGTAACTCCACCAAAAAATGTTTTTATTGATTCTTGGGTAGTAGTTCGATGTCTAACAAAAATATGTAGTAACTCTGGAAAATCCGGTTCATATTTGAAGTAAAAGTGGTGGCCCTTCTCATAAACATGCTTATTTTTCTTAGGAGCCATTTATGTTAATTAGAGTATAACTATTAGAGCAATGAAGCGCAATTCAAATTGCCTCAAACTATTTTATGTTGTCTAAGAAAATTTCAAACCAAAAATTTCCGATTGTGTTATAAATTTACTACTACAGAAGGCATAATCCACCACCTACTTCCCATCTCCCCAACAACATCCCCTTTACTTTTTCCAGAAATCACATATACTACCCACGATTTCTTACCCAATAAAGCCTGTTGTCACAACAACCCAGTGCTTAGCAGACCTCTCTGGTCCTCATAATTAGGACTATAGCATTTTGTTAAGCAATGACCTGACAACAAGGCAAAGCGGAAAGAAACACCGTTTTATTTTGTTGTTATTTTTATTATGGAAAAACTCGCAATTGTTCATGCTCATTCTGGACTACCAACTGGTACAGTTCTTACTCGAAAGGAGGTCATAGAAAACGAGGCTTGCTGTATGTGTACCAGTGTCTATGTTTTAAATTCAAAAGGAGAAGTTCTTTGCCACCAAAGATCTCTCGGAAAAGAACGTTTCCCTGGACTTTGGTACACACACGTAGGAGGACATGTCGGTCATGATGAAACATACCACTCCAATGCCGTCAAAGAAGTAGAGGAAGAGATTGGCCTCAAGGTTAACCATGCAAAAATTATTCCATGGCGAACGACAAAAAACACTGAATCAAATTTTTGGGTACGGGAATTCGTCACAATTATTGATGTATGTATTGATGAACTTACTCCACAGCCCGGAGAAGTAGAAAAATTTGAATGGAAAACTCTTGAGCAAATTGAAGAAGAATCCGCACAAGATCCACATAAGTGGAAAGCCGGTACGCATGATTTCAGAACAGAATACTTCTGTATGAGATCTGTACTCACCGCTATGGATCACAAAGGAATATTTGAGGTGCCGAGGGATCAGCAAATTTGGGGACATCAAGAGTAAGTCCATTACTTCAAATAATTAATCTGATATATCTTCCCGGATTTATCATCACTCAGATACACCTTCCCATTTGGCAATGCCAGTATACCAGCTGGTCTACCGGACACACCACCACTATTATCCAGAAAACCGGTTAAGAAATCTTCCATACCCAGGAGTTTCCCGTCAGCATCAAAATCATATCGCATTACCTTGTAACCGGTAGGCTCACTCCTATTCCATGAGCCATGATATGACACCAATAAATCACCTTGAAATGCAGGAGGCCACCCTTCCTTTGGAATAAACGCAAGTCCCAAAGGAGCAGAATGAGCTGGTAAATCGATCGTTGAAGGTATTTCAAACGGCTCCATACAAGGATTTCTGATGTATGTATTTTTATCGAAAACACTGTCATGGATATTTTGACCGTAGCAATTTGGCCAACCGAAATTTCCGTCTTTCTGCAAAACATTAAGTTCATCCGGAGGAAGTTCATCACCTAAGAAATCACGTCCCATTTCTGTCACCCAGATTTTCCCTGTCATGGGATGAAGAGTCATAAAGACTGCATTTCTCAATCCCTTTGCATACAGTTCCAACTTTTTTGTCTTAAGATCAAAAACCTGTATCGTTCCATATTTATCATTAACTTCATGACAAACATCACAACTGGAGCCAATAGAAACCAACAGTTTATTGTAATCAGATCCGGGTAAAAATACTAATGACCTGGTAAAATGCCGGCCTCCTGCAGGCAGGTCAGCCAACTTTTCTTTGAAGACCAAGGCCTTCAAATTACTTCTATATTCATACCGAGAGAGCCTTTTTGTTTCAGCAATAAAAATATCACATACTTCTCCGACGCATCTTTTTTCCAGACCGTGAGGATTATCAAGTCCTGCGACTAAAGTGTTTACTCTGTCAGATTTGCCATTACCATCACTATCCACAATTTCAACAATTTCCCCTTCAGAGGTGAGAGTCACCCATAGATTACCATTAGTGCCAATCATCATTGTACGTGGATTTTCTAGTTTCTCCGCAAGAATAGTCATTGAAAAGCCCGGTGCTAATTTGAGATTTGCAGGTGTTTCGTCAATCAGTGATATTTGTGTAGGGGATGTAACAGTTGCACCACTACTTGATTGTGGTTTCGGCAAAAAATCATTTAATTTTAAATTATATATCACACTCAGGACAAACAAAATAATCACGACTCCACCGCCTATACGAAGTACATTTTCTTTCATGAGCTGTTTATTGAAGTGATAAGTTTATTTATTCACTCCAAATCTTCTACTTGATAGTGTGAGAGTCAAGTGTTTTGAGTTGGTGAGTTGAGTGTAGGGTACAAAAAGACAGGCTGTTTGACTCGTTTCTAACCTTGACTTTAACAGTTATTTAAGTACAATTATATATAAAAATAAAAAGGTACAGGTACAAGATAATGAAAAAAATGATTTTTGTCTTACTATTAACTTCACTATTGGGAACTACCAATGCTCTTGCAGGTGATCGACGTTGTATTCAACAAGGTCCAGATTGCATGGAAGATAGCACCTATACAGACAAACAGCTCCAAAAAATATTCCATGATGTCAAACTAAGGCATATGGAGGATCCAAGCATTTGTCTTAGAGGTAAAATTATCATGGGGGTCTATGTAAACCCCCCAATGGAGTGCTATGACAAACCAAGCATACAATTACCATACATAAAAAGCGCTGTTTTCGTAGCTAAAAATGGTAATTACAAAGCCGAAACAATCGTTAATGCTCTTGATAAATTAAGCAATGAAGCGTTTTGGTCTCTGTTCTACTTATACCAAACTAGCGAGACGGCAGAATCTTTCGAGGACCTTATCGACAAGTTCCCACAACACAAAAACATCAAGGCATTCAAAATGAATTTGGAGGAAATATCCAAGACACATTAAGAAGTGCCAATTACTAAATACCTCCAGTTTCGTACTGGGGGTGTTTTAAATGCGTATCTTACAATAACTGTTTCTGGTCGGGGAGACAGGACTCGAACCTGCAGCCCCATCGTCCCAAACGATGTGCGCTACCAATTGCGCTACTCCCCGACAAATTCCCAAAAAAGATAGCAGATTTTTTGACAAGAGCAAGAAAATCCCTCAAACTTAGATTAATTCCTACATGAAAAAACATGAATCCCCCAACTCTCGGTATTTACAAACACTACAAAGGAGACAATTACGAAGTCATAGGTGTCGGCAAACTCGAAGCCACATTGGAAGATGTTGTCATTTATAAAGCATTGTATGGCGAGGGTGAGATCTGGGTCAGAGATTTGGGTGATTTCTGCTCCAACGTAGGAGATACTCCCAGATTCACAAAAATCACGTAAGACTACTCTCCATCATAAACTTGAGTCTCACTTTATTCATCTTCCGATCTAAAGCTTCCCAGACATCAACATCCATATTTTTTGCTATCAACAACGTTGTTATAATAACGTCCGCAAATTCATCACCGAGCCCATCCACCTCAGTTTCTCCTAACTTCGCATCACGTTGATGTTTATTCGAAGCCAAAACCTCAGACGCCAATTCCCCCACTTCTTCCATTAACTTCGTCATTCTTGCATACGTCTGTACTAGCCTATTTGGCTCGTTATACTTAACGAGCAACACCTGATCCATTTCAGTAATAAATCTTTCTAATTCATGCATTTCCATTTGTGAAAATTAGAATATCGACAACGTCTCCACTCTACCCCTCCAAAATCTCCAAGCAATCCTAACATAAAAAAAGAGCCATACCTTTCGGCACAGCTCCTTTTTTAATAATGTTGAATTATCTTCGAAATTCTCGTCGAGGTGGCTTGTCTTCACGAGGAAGGGCGATCTGAACTGAAATTTCTCTACCTTCGAACTCTTTACCGCTAACATCGTTAACTGCTTGAAGAGCTGCCTCTTCAGTGTCTAGTTCCACAAATCCAAATCCTTTTGATCTACCAGAATCACGGTCTGTGATTACAGTAGAGGAAGTAACAGTGAACCCAGCATCTGTAAAGATCTTTTCTAGGTCTTCTCCACGGAGTGACCATGGGAGGTTTCGGACAAATAGCTTGTTTGACATAGGACTAAAAGAAAAAAATATACTTGCATCTTACATTAACAGTTGCTATTGCGTGCACTTTTGACAATGCAGATACAAGTAGTACGAGTTGACTGTAAAATACTATCATAAATGTACATGAGTTATGAAAAATGTCAAAGGAATATAAAAATCCGTGCTTTTATAAATACCACTATGATTATAAGATGACATTTGGTATAATACCTTGATAACAATAATAACCCATATGAACCACTCTTTTTCTCTCCCGGCACATCTTGCAAAATTCGAAGTTCCTACATTGCTTGTCATTATGGACCACAATGACGTGAAATTTTTTATGATAACGGACAATGTGATGTCTCTTTTAAAGGAATATGAAAGCCCTATCAAAGATATTCACCGATCAGATCACGAAACAGGTCGTAGAGGTGAAGGTTCCGGTGGTTTCAGTGGTGGTCAAGAAACCCACGACCGCGAGCATTATGAATGTGTCTTTTGCAAACAAATCGCTGAAGATATGACCCACATGCACAACAGACATGAGTTTGTACGTGCAGTCATTTATGTTCCCCGAGATTTAAAGAACACACTCTATACAAAACTCGATCACAGAACTGCTGAAGTAAGCGAAGAGTATGATGGCATCATCACCCACGAAAATCCACTTGAAATGGTTGAGCGCATCCTCAAGCATAGAGGAAGTCTATAAAGATTTTAAAAAGACCATATACCCTAGACTCGATCTCTTGTCGTAACGAACGTGAAGACAATGGAGAGTCGGGTATATGGTCTTTTTAAATATACTATTTCTTTTCGCAATATCTCTTCAAAGGCCCTAAGTAGAATTCATCCCACCCAAGTCCGATACTTTTATAAAACTCTGTTGGAACTTCCGAATGAAGCAACATCACTACCGTCTTTGTACCTAAGCTTTCCAACGTAAACGTCACTTTAGAAGGCTCTGTCCAGGTCTTTTCTGACCAATCCTGCATCAATGTTTTCTCAGGCACAACTTCCGTATTCGTCCCATGAATACTTCCTCCCCATAAACTAAATTTCGTCCCTACTTTTTCATCCATGACACAAGGTGCTCCTCCCCATCCGGCAATACTATCCGGTTTTGTTAAAGCCGCCCACACAACATGCGAGGGAGCATTTATCACATACGTTTTCGAAAGAGCTTTTTTTGTTGTCATATTATATCGGATTATGTTTTTTGTAGCTGGATTATATCAATATTTAACAAAAAGTAAAGTCCATAACACTTCCTTATCTCACCCCCTTACAGGTATCCGCCGCCCACAATCCCTTTCCGTTCTCCCTAGCCAATCTTTCTGCTGTTTTGAACTCCTTTTGAAACTGATACGGCACATTATATGTATACTCAAACGCATATCCGTCTTCCACCAATTTTTTATTCACAAATATCCCATCCTCTGTATATACATACGCAAGCATCCTTCCATATCTATCTTCTTTTGCCTGCGTCGGATCATTCTTCAATACTACATTTTTACTGGCTAATAATTTCGTGGTATATGCAGAAGCTTCCTTTCCAAAACATTGCACCGGTGTATTCGGTTTCCTTGTTTCAGGAGTATCCATACCAATGAAACGCACCTTTCGCACTTCTCCATCAATTGCAACTCCAATAGTGTCTCCATCGACGACTTCTAAAACTTTATACAGCTTCCCTTCAGGCACAGTAACACCCGTTTCAGTATTCGCGCCCACCACAGCTCCGGATAATTTTTGATCTACACCAAAATCTTTTAACAGACTCGTCCCTAAAAGTAGGGCCAAAACAAACAGAAATATGATATGGAGCTGTGCAAGTTTATTCATACATGAGGTTAGGTTACAAAGTAACTATAATGCTCAAAAACTAGATGACAACAAAAAACCGAGCTGGTTGTTGCTCGGTTTTTACTACACAACTAGGTATAAACCTTTCAGACATACTATAGCGCAAGGAGTCTAGGATTGAAATGACGCAACTGTAGTGATACTACAGTGAGGAACGAAAGACGAAGACGACGATGCAATATACTGTGTATGGAAGGTTTACTTTAGTGGAACTTTGTATTCCTTACTATCCCCACCATCATAGCCTTTATAAGACAAAGTCAGATCCTTTGCCATATCTGCCTTTGGTACCTCAAAGTAGAGCGCGCCCGAAACACTTTCCCCTTTCGCCAATTCTTTTGAACCTAATAAATCACTCACATTGCTTTTATTGAGCATAAACGTCAACATACCACCTTTTTCTTTTGAATTATCCAATGTTATATTTGTATAATTCATTTTAAACGGCTTATCACCTGTGTTTTTGAAAGTAATACCTACACGAACAAATTGATTCCCATCATCTTTCGGATCAGATAAAACTTTTTGATCCCCCGGAAAAAAATCAAGTGTCAAATCATCCGCCATCATTGTCGCTTTTGTATCAAAAAAAGTAATTTCAGTAGATCCACCCTGTGTTGATTTCGCTCCTCTGCTCGTTGAAGCCGCAGGACCACCGCATGATGTAAGTAAAATTGCACAAGAAATAACAATACTCACAGGAAAAAATAATACTTTGTTCATAATTAGTGTAGATAGAAATAATATACCAACAGTACCTACTTCTCACAATTCCTCAATGCTTGATTCTTGTAATTAGCACATAAGTACAGTATAATACTACGAAGCATTAAATAAATGTATGTTCATCCAGAAAAAATCAGGAGAATTTGAAGCATTTGATCCGAAAAAACTCCACGAATCACTAAAAAAAGCAGGAGCCTCTGACAAAGAAGCCGCGCATGTCATTTACAAGGTACAAAAAGAAAAACCGAAAAGTTCTTTTGAAGTATACCAACATACTCTTTCTCATGCCCTCTCAACCAATACAACACTTGGACTAAAATATAACCTCAAACAGGCACTTCAAGAACTTGGCCCCTCAGGTTTTCCTTTTGAACAATTTATTGCAGAGTTACTCCGCAGACAAGGCTGGATTGCTCAAACCAACCTCACTCTCCAAGGCCACTGTGTTACCCACGAAATAGATGTCGAAGTACACAATGAGAAAAGCAATGGAATCATCGAATGTAAATTCCGGAACCAACCCGGGAGCAAAGTAGATATCAAAGTGCCTCTCTATGTACGTTCACGATTTCTGGACTGTGAAGAGAATATGCACCGTGCTTACAAAGATACAGCAATTTCAGAATTCTTTGTCATGATTGCAACAAATACGAAATTTACTACAGATGCAATTACATACGGTCAATGCATGGGTATGAAACTCCTTGGATGGGATTTCCCTGAGCATGGAAATATTCGAGAAATGGTTATAGAAACCGGGCTAACTCCAATAACAGTCATACCACATCTCTCATTCAAACAAAAACAATACCTCATAACCAAAGGGATTGTCTTCTGCCACCAGATATTTGCAAAAACCCACTACTTACGCCACATGGGATTAGATAAAAAAGAAATTGCACATATCTTGGAAGATATAGGCAAATTATGTAAATAATCTTAAAATAGTAAAGTGCTAAGTCTCGATCTCTTGACGTAACGAACGTGAAGTCAATGGAGAGACGTGTACTTTACTATTTTAAGATTAAACATGGAGATTCTCCAACACAGCTCCCACAGTATTTTTTTCTTTGCTGGAAAAAGGTAAAATCATTACATCCGGAAACAACTTTGCTATTCTATCCAACGTCGGCTTCCGATAATTTTTCGGTACTTTATCTATTTTATTTGCGAGGATAAGAACAAGCTCTTTTGGAAACACTTCCAATATTCCTTCAATCATAGCAATATCAAGCGAGGTGGGACCAATATTACCATCAATTAAAGCCACTATTTTCTCAATTGGCATAGACCCGCCAAATAAATATTCAGCAATCATGGTTTCAATTTTTGCCCGCAATTCTTTCGGCTGTTTTGCATATCCATATCCCGGGAGATCAACAAAATACGTCTTATTATTTATCAAAAAGAAATTAATTTCCGTTGTCTTCCCTGGTTTCGAACTGCTTCTCGCCAAATTTTTCTGATTTGTCAGCGTATTTAGAAATGTAGACTTACCGACATTTGACCTACCAATAAACGCAATATGTTTATGTAAATCAAAAGGTGCATCCTCCAATGGCTTTACTGCTCCCTTTACAAATACTGCTGTTTTTATTGATGACATATAATAAAAATTATTGAAATGATTTAATTTCAGCTACTCTCTTTTTATAGTCTGGCAGTAATTGCGCAAGAGCATTCCAAAACTCTGAACGATGATGCATATATTTCAAATGAACGGATTCATGCAAACAAACATAGGTAAACAAGTGATACGGAAGCAAGAGTGTGCGCAGAGAAATGCGAATAACCCCTCGAGACGTACAACTTCCCCATCTACTCTTTGTATCAGAAATACATATTTCAGATGGAGTTCCATATCCTAATTGCATGACCCATGCTCGTATTTCGGCCTCAACTTCTGTCTGGCAATATTTTCTCAGCAGTAGAATCAAATGTTTTTTCTGTTGTATCCTTGTCATACTTGTCCATACACTTGTATCACATTCATCCCGATCAAAGACACAGGACACCCCCCTTCCCTTTTTCTGAGCAGCAATATAATACGTTTCACCTGTAAAAAGCGTACATATTCCTTTTGTATATACTTCATGTAAGAGTGAATGAGATTGCTCCGGATGTTGCCCAATTTTTCGTTCAAAAGAATGCACAAACTTCTGTGCAACTTTTTCTCGATCGGCATAACTCAAATATGTAGAAATAGTTATATACAAAATACCATCCCTCAAACGCGCATATGAATGCCGAGTTTTTTTAAAATGAGTAACAACTTCCATATCTATTCAACCTTTATAGGATAACTAAACAGTGGTTTTGCATTTTTGCCGTCCACTTCAATCATCAAAATATCTCCGTCAGTTACCGTGTGGTCTGTGATATAGCAAGCGTCTGCAAGTTTTATTTGAGGCAACTCTAGAGATGTAATCAAAGAATAATGTCTATCCTCAGGACACCCGACATTTCTTCCAAATACTCCAGGACAAGCATCCCAAAACATATCTTCAAACCCGTCACTATCTGTATCCTGACACCCGACCACACCATGAAACCTTTGATCAAGATTATAATAAAAAGGACAGAGATCTGCATCATCTTGAAAACCGTCATTATCTATGTCACTACCGGCAGCATAAGTAAAATGACCTATACTCAGTAATAAACAAAGAAAGAGTTTAACGAGTACCCGAAGGATCTGCACAGTCTGCGCCTTGAACATATTGGTGGTTATGACAAACAAAGTTTAATCTCTTATATGCCTCCTCTGCAAGTGAATTAATTCCTTGGCCATCATGAAATGAAGAGAACATGTTTCTCCAATAACTATTATGAAAGAAAGATAATGTATCCTGTCCGGCATTCTCATATGAGCTTTTGATGGATTCATAAAGTTTCCTTTCCTGGCATCTAGCCTCACTGGTAGCCACTAATGAGGATGAATAAATCTGCGTATAAACCTCCTGCGGAATAAAAGAAGCATTCAATTCGGTTTTTAAACTACAAGAAACGTTACCACTTTTTTGGATATTCGTAGTACTTTCTCCAGCCAGTATACTATTTTTTTGTAAGGCAGATTTCATACTCATAAGATCCTGCAGTTTTTTCAATTGATCCTTCACATCATTAAAGGCTTTCGTCACTTTCGCAATCGAGCCCTCAACTGTACTACTAAGCGCCTCCCACGTCTTCGTCAAAGTATCTCCTGCCTTAGTCACAGACTCGGTAATATCCGTCCACGCCGTACCGAAGCTCTCCATCACCTTCCCGAATTCACTTCCGGATGTCAGAAGCGAATCCCAAGACGCCGTTAATTGCTCAAGTTGAAACCCTGCAGGGTAACAGGCAGATATTTTTCCATCTTGAGATCTGGAAGGTGGAATAGGATTTGTATAAATATTTGCGGTGAATGGATTAATAAGTAGTCCGACCTTCACGGCGATTCTGATTTGAGTATCCCCACAATCCCCATCCTCATTCTGACATTTTTCTAAATCTAATAAAAGTGATGCATCTCCCAGTGTTGTTCGAAGTGTCACCAGGTTAGGGTACATCGACGGCTGTCGAGTCTTATACATTTTTCCCAAAAGCATACCGTATGTTTGATACAAAGTTTTTTTATAAATCGACGCAACTCCTGAAAGCCGCTCGATACCCACAGGCGTCGGAGCCAAATCTGTTTTATCAAGAACTGCTTTTTTCGCTTTAATAAAATCAGCATACAACGTTGAATACATCAAATATCGACCTAAAACAGATTGGTAGAGTGGTAGTTTTTTGTTATTCACATCAACATCCAACCAAAGTAGTGGATCACCCTTGGTATCCGCCCTCATACTACAAGTGAGAGATGATCGGTACGCTAACTCGCGAAGTTTCTCAAATTTCTGTGTTATTTCATCATTATCCAGATCAAACATTGCTGTATTGCCACTAAATGTTATCGCTAAAAACGAATCCACCCCCCCGGAAACATTTGCATTATAATCAATTATTTTTTTCACTTCCTCCCAGTTGGACATCAAAGAAGTAGACAGGATATCGGGTATGGGCTCTGCGTTTAGATTCATCCTCTGAGAAAGCGGAACAGGATCAAATGGATCTTTATAAATATCAAAACCCAATATTGTCTCTTTTGAAACACCGCACTGTTTTATACGACTATCAGTATTGCTGTCATACTGATCTTCCACTTGTGCAATAAATGTATCCATATCTTCAATAAAAGCACGAGTTGTCACAGGTGATATGCAGGCACTTTGAAAGGTACCGGCGACAGCTACCCCAGTGGTAATAAATAGAACACACAGAGAACAAATTATTTTTAGTTTATTTACCATCTTTATTTTTACTTTTAATTATGGGGCTATTTGGAATTTTACTTATATCATCAAACGTTTTCATAAGTTTCTTAAGTTTCTCAAAACCTACAGTCATAGCATTCAGCTGTGCACCAATCAACTTTTGAAAAATGGGAACACTTTCGAGATAACTTCTAACGAGCGCGGTTTTTTTCATATTTTCCAAAGTTTGTTCATTCTCTTTCTGATACTGCTCAATCATCGATGTATAGGTTGTAATATTTTCAGAATAATCCTCTTTATTCAGAATAAGCGAAATCTTGTCACTCAGTGAATCAATATTCTTTTTTGCATCTTTCAAGGTATCTGTCGTAAATATCTGCGACGGCTGAAGGTTTGAAAAAATAGGAACACTGACGATATCAAACCGTGGTGGAATAAGGGTGAGTTCAAGTGAAGTAAAGCCAAGATCAAACACTGCCCTTGGATATGATCTCGTCATATTGTTCTTATCATTCATCTGATTCGCGATATTTTTGAGACTGTCAAAATTTGTTACGATAGCAAGCGGCCGCATAACTAATCCATAATCCGCAGGTTTGGGGCTACTGAAGACAAACTCAAGTTTTGCACATATATCAGCAAGAGCGTCAAAATATTTCTTACCGTCAGGACCCGCCTGCGCTTCTGGCCGAATGCATGCATTTTTATTAAAGTTTTCCTGAAACGTACGAATATTATTTTCGCCGATAAGTGTACCAACACCTCCAGTCACAAGATTCAAAGCACCGGATGCGACATCCGATGTAGCTCCTACAGGATTCGGATATGTATCAAGCGGCTGTTTAAATCCTTGGGATAATTGTAAAAACGCATTCAGCGCCTGTGCACTATCTTGGTATTCTACCAACTTCTCAGCAATTCCCTGCTTCAGATTTGGTAAATCTACAGTATTGGTCTTGAGTTCCGGATTGAGCAAACACGCAGGAGCCTCTTGCTTCAGAGCAGTTTTCAAAGTACCTGCGACATCATTCACCTTCTTTGTCTTATCGACATCAGTACTTACAATAGATCCAATGGAACTAAGTGATTTCTTTCCAAGTAATGTATCAACCAAGCCGGAATTTTGTTTAAAAAAATCATTGATCGTAATAATATTCCCACCTGAAAAAGCAGGACTATCCTTGAGAAATCCGGTACCCTTGCGAGTAAAAAGTGAATTCTCAAGATTCGTTAACTCCGCGATATAATCATACCCGGAGTTACCGCTATCCCCGTCATTAAATAGATTGATATACTTCGCGAGTACAAACGTTGTACCAAAATCAATATTTCGAGTAAGCATCTGCTTCTGATCAGCCAACTCATTGAGATATATTGCAACGCGCTGGGCATCATTCTGCCCGGTAAATGTACAACTATTTGCATCACATTTTTCAATGCCTCCCGGAATCTCCGGATCAGATCTACCATATTTCCCCATAAACTCCAACTTAGTCTGCGTCTTCGGGAAGTCTTCAATATCATTATAAACCCGAAGATACACATCCTCCAATTGGTTATCCTGGTACGGAAACTGAGCCTGGACCGGGACATTTTGTATCTGATTATTATGAGACTTCTCAAAATATTGTTCCGAGTTATACATTTCAATAATGTGCTCCAACTCTGTGTAGGCTTCATATCTACTTTGCACAACATCCGTAGCAGCAAGAACACTACCTGACTGCAGCAATGAAAAGATAATGACACCCAAATTGAGAATATGAAGTTTTTTTATCATTTTGGTTTTTTTACGTCCTTCGTGGCCGGGAATTTATTCACTAATGTGAGCCAAATACGGGTAATCTTGTCTATAGATGATTCAAGTTTTGTCACTTCTGTTTCCAGTTTTTTGATCATCAGGTGCTCAGGGTATGTCAAAAGAAAATCATCAAACACTATGAGAGAAATATCTTTTGCCATACGAGCCTTTTCGATCTCTTGTGCTGTCGATGTAACATCAGTGATATTTTGAGTAGTCCGTATACCATCATCTGCAATACCCGGAAACTTCAGCGGAGATTTGTTATTTGGAGCATTGTAGGAAACATTTCTTGCGGTATTAAACCAATTCTCGAATTCTAATTGGAACATAGCAGGCTTATCGGCAATATCCCGATTTTGCGTGAGAAACTCTGCATACGAGAGAAACTCGGATTCAATGATCTGGCGGAGAAAGACACTGGGATTACTTGTAGAATTCGGCCCCTGAAATTGTTCCAATTTCTTCTGATAGGTGTTATAAAAATCCTCTTCGCCACTAAGCTCTTCAATAAACCGAGTTTTTATAGTTGGATCTGAATTATAAATGGTACTCACATTATCAATCACATGTTGATTGATTATCCCTTGTCCGAAATAATCACTAAGGTTTTTCGGGATCGGAATTTCTTGTCCACCAAGCATAAGTCGGTCCGACTTAAAAACAATTGGGGAATAACAAAACGGATCTAATGCAAACCGCTTCAATGACGAATTCTTAAAATATTCATCTTTTGGTTTATTCTGAGTTCCCAATGCTAAATTTGCAATACCTGCATTTACATCTGCCACCGCACCTATAACCGCATTATTTTCCTTTGTGCTATTCCCGTTTATTTTCTTTTCCTTCTCCTCATAATACTGTGCCGTCGCCAACATAGCTGCATTCAGATAACAATTGATAGCATAATGATACATTTTAGGAACAATCACTTCAGCCCCAAGTGAATCCATCACATAAAAAGTTTTTATATCAGAATCTTTTTTGATTTCATATCTTGGAATATACTCACCCTTTTCAGGATCAGACGCATAAAAACTAACAGTAGATGCATCTTTCTTCGCATTTTCGATTATATTCGTCACTGACTCAGATGCCGGATACAAGGTATATGGATAAAATATCTCTTCTGCCAAAGCAAAAGTAACATTCATACAACCAAAGGAAATCATCAAACTAACAGACAATAATTTTTTTATCATAATGGATCTTTTACAAGCTCATGGATGGTCTGTACGCCTTTACTTAGAGTTGTAAGTATTTCTTGTTGAAAAAACGTCAAAAATGTCTGAAATTTTGAAACAAATAACTCCAACCTCTTTGTCATGAAATATGTTTTTTGTTGAAAGATAATTCGATACAGAACTTCCTGTGCAATTATTTCTTCACGTTGATTTAAAAAACGTGCCTTTTCCTGGCAGGCAGCCGTAGATGAAGCTGTTCCTTCATGAGATACATCGATTGATATTATATTCCCTGACGCATCATACGTATTATTTTTGGCATCCAATTGCTGACATTCTGCGAAATCAGTAGCGAGATTGTTACAGTAGGAATCCAGATCATTGTGCAGATTGCTCAGAGCATTTTTTGTATGCAGAACAACTTCCTGAGCCGCCATTGTTATTTGAATGGTAAATTTTTCAAGATCTGATTCAAACACATTCACTCGATCCTGTAACTTACCTATAGCAAGATTTGTGCATGTTTGCGTGTCAGCGAAAGCAACTTGAAAAGTAGATCCCACAAGAAATGAAATGAGGATAGTTGATATGATGTACCGAACTGTATTTTTTGTGTTTATGTTGAGCATTTTTTATATTGTCCTGATGTAGGTACATTATACCATAAACAGTAGGTTTTTTGCGAGGATTTCATTTTAAAATCCCCAAGAATTATTCTTCTGTTTTTTTGTACTTAAAAATCATTTCTACCTAGGGAGAAATTGTCCCCAGGTAAAGATCAATTAGACCGGTATATTTTTGTACTCAATTTGTTGTATAGTACTACTTAATTTCTTCGGAGTTTCAATCGTAAAAAAATCCGGAGCAATCGTAGAAAGTATGATTTTCAACGTAAACAGAAGCGCCAAACCGCTGAGTATTCGGATAAGATTACCAATCGCCTTTTTTTGAGCCTCTTCACTCCCTCCCATGAACATCATCTGAATCCCGGAAACCACCACTCCAATAATAGCTATTCCGATGAGAAGTGTTTGAATCGTTTGAAATGCAAAAAGTGCAAAACCCGCAACGACACCAATACTTCCGGTGTGCGTGAGGATGGCTTGGCAGAGTTTATTTTTTTGAGAAGAGTCAGCTAAATTTACTTGAAATATGTCCATAACTTTTGATGGTGGCATTCCCTTTGTTGTAGGTACCGGGGTACGACCAGTAAGTATTTCTTGAGTCACACTGACACAATACGAATCTTTCATACTTCCACTCAGTAAACTGACAGGAACAGGATCCAAAAAATCTGTACACGCTAAATCGATGTTTGTAGTATTTTGAGATGTAGCTTTTTCATTTTGAGTTTTAGTTGTACTAGAATCGGGACTTGTTGAATCAACCTTTGGTGGAGTTTGATTCAGATACAAACCTGTAGCATTATCAATTGCCCCTTTACCCGCAACACACTGCACAGTACTACTTTCTGATAGTGATGCTAATGCTATAGAAGCTAGTTCACAAGGGGTACCAAGCACACCCATACTCTGCATTTTCCCACTTTTCTCACCATAGAGTTTAGTAAAATCACAAGTAATCCCTCCACCATTGCCAGTACAGCCATTTTTGTCACATTTAAATGCACTTAAATCAATCTGACAAACAGCATCAGACGGCTTCCAAACGCTATTTATTGGGGCAAAAAGAGGAGCTAAATCTTTTGAAGTATCACAGGTGTTTGTTGCACCTCCTGCAGCACCGGTGGTTCCTGTGTTGGGAGCGATTACATCAGGCTTACAAGTCTCTATACCATCTTTAAGAACACAAGCAGCTTCTGTAACATTCCCACCCATCATCACCAAACTAAATACCACACCAACCAATACTTTATTTCTCATAAAAAAATTTATTAAAATTAACTCCCCCTCACAATAACCCCAACCCGGACCCAACCATCTTTCCCTTGTGCCATCCCAACTCCGATATTCAGCGTCCCCGCCAACTTTTGCACATCCGGCAACAACTCAGTTACCAGATCACTAATACTTCCCATCTCAAAAACGTAAAAATGATAACTCCCCGGCACATTCAAACTCTTCACTTTATCCGAAACCTGCCCTCCACCTTTCGTCAAAAACGTCATTGCTTCTATACTCGCCTGATAATTTGCCCACTCCTGAGCAATCCCTTCAAGTGACAAATCCCTCGTGGTTGCAACTCCGGAATTTTTCAAATCACTAAGCAACTTTACAATCAAACCATTAATATCAGTACTAAGCGTTCTTGCTGAAAAATGCTGTACAAAATACCAACGGTCCTTCCCCTTTGCTATCCCAATCCCAATGAGTTCAGAGCTAGGATCCATGATATTCGCATAATGCCCTGGACTATTATGCCAGCCAGTATACACATCTTCCACGACATTCTCCGTCGAGTACGCAATATTCTCGGAAATTTGAGGAATATATCCATATTGATCTTTCCAATCATTAACAAATTTTCCATCAGGATCAGCATGATCAAAATAACTTCTCGCCGCCATATCCTCCGCTTTATGTTGGGCCAATTTTGAAAGATCACTACTAAATGTTAATGCCTTTACTGACTTCTGAGAACGGTCTGCATTTGAAAGCGTGACTATCTTTTGAACATCCGTTTGTCCCGTGAGGTTCGGAGAAGACAATAAACTGCTCCCAATAGTACCAGTCCCCGTACTCCCCACATAAATCCCCCCCATATCTTTATATTCCGTGTAAGCATCATGCGAAAATACAGTCGATCTATTTGCGACATCCACTTGCACAACAATTGGTTTCGTTACATCAACTGCTGTTACATAACTTTTATCAATATCTACGCCTGCCTCATTTGTTGTATAAAATACTTGAGACTTTCCATCTTGTTCCAAAGTAAGTTTCACCAACATAGGCTCCAACGTTTTAGTCCAATTTACAGAGAGAATGGCCTTAGTTGAATCATAAGATGCTGAAACTTCTCCTGAATATGTTGATGAAGTCAAATGCTTATTTGACAATGAAATACATCTTATAGAAAGAGTCTGAGTATCATTATTATTTGTTGAGATTACCACACTGTATTGCCCCTCACTTACAAAATATAGTGGAATTTTAAAATTCACTGCACCTGTATTAAATGTTTTCTTAAAAATTTCCGTACTTCCTTTTTTAAACGTAACATACACACGACTTACTGACGCATCAGTCGTACCGGAAAGTTCTAAAATTTCACCGGGAAGAACCATATTTGGCATGTCATGATCAAATGTCACACCAGTTATTACATTCCGAGAATAGACCTTTTTCTCCATTTTAGATAATGAACCGGAAACTTTATAAACTCTCCCTTTGAATGAACCCTTTTGCGTCGGAAAAAGAGAAGAAAAACTACTCTTTGACATATCTAAGATTCCCCCCTTACTAAAGGGGCCGCGATCATTGATACGAACGAGCGTACTTTGCATTGTTTCTTCCGCAACCACTGAAACCCATGTTCCAAAAGGAAATGTTTGATGCGATCCTGTGAACAAATCAGCATTATATACCTCCCCGCTTGATGTCTTTTTTCCAGCTAAACCATCTGCATAATATGAAATCATGCCTCCTTCAAAAGCCGGAAATGAATTCAAATGATTATCAGCAATATACAAAACACGATAAAGCATATCCGCAACAATCCCGCGCGTAGCACTTTCCGTCAGTGGCAAATCGGCTTCGTACGAGCCATCAACTATATTTTTTTGAAAAGCAAAAAGCAAGTACGGGGCATACCATTCCTTTGTGTTGATGGCATATGTTGCATAAGCACTATCTGACAATGATGGAATCCCGATATTCCCGACTGTCATCAATATTTTCATCAATTCCACCAATTTAATTGGATCATTTGGCCGAAATGTCTTGTCTGCATATCCCTTCACATAGCCCATAGCATATGCATTTGAAACATACGGCATATACCAAGCGCCTTTTACAAGATCCGAAAGAGGTGGCGTAGGACTGTTATCCGTCGATTTTTTATATCCAACATAGAGCATTTTCAATGCTTCCGCCCTATTTATTGATTGATCCGGCTTAAATGTTCCATCAGCATATCCTCCTATAACACCCTTTGCTTTTAATTCCTCAATTGCTGTAAAATACGGTGAGTTCTCAGTCACATCAGAAAACGCAGCGGCCTGTGCACTTCCAATACAAGTAAACAGAAAGAACAAAAATATCAGGAATTTTTTTAGATACACCATATGCACTAGGATAAGAAGATTACAAAAAGTATACGCATATTTTATGTACTGACAAACATTGTATAACAAATAATATTGAAATGTTGCAAAAGACTTCCCTTGCAAAGTGTATTGAAGACTTTTACTCTAGAAGTCGAAATATTAAACCTACGTTATGGATATCCAGTCTTTTCTAAACAGCCAATACGCAAATAATTCTATACTTATGTATCTATACGCTCTAGGCGTGTTTATTGTCTTATTTATATTTTTACTCATCATACAAAAAAAGAGCGGAAATAAAACACTCATCCAAAAGACCCTGAAAAGACTCCGAATTGAATTCATTTTTGCAATCACTTTGTACACCGCTTCAGGACTTCTTGTACTACACAATACCCTCACTTCTGTTATTTTCGTCATATTCGGCATTTGTACTACGAGACAAATAGCAACATATCTATCATTTACTATCGCACATTTCGGCGAAAAATACACCAAAGAATCAGGCGGAACCGATGTTACAAAAATTATATCCACAGGACTGAATATCATAATATGGGGATTTGCAATTTTGCTTATACTTTCAAATATTGGAGTCAACATTAATAGCCTCATTGCCGGACTCGGGATAGGCGGTATTGCCATTGCCCTCGCAGTACAAAATATTTTAGGAGACCTCTTCAGTTTTCTCACAATCCATTTTGATAAACCATTTAAAGAAGGTGATCTTGTAAAAATAGGCGGAACACTAGGTACGGTAAAAAAAATAGGTATTCGTTCAACCAGAATCAAAGCTGTTTCCGGCGAGGAGATCATAATATCAAACAAGGAAGTTATGTCCGCTCAAATCACTAATTACAAACATACCAATACCCGCAAAATTACCTTCACCTTTGGAGTCGATAGCGAAACACCAACTGCCACCCTTCGGGAGATTCCGGAAATGATGAAATTGATCATCAATGATATCGCCAATATTACATTTGAGCGATGTCATTTTGTTTCTATGAATGAAAAATCTTGTACATTTGAATCCGTATATGCGGTTTCTCATACCGACTTTGAAAATTATTTAGATGCCAATCAAGAAATTCTCTTTTCACTTCGCGATAAATGCTCAACAAAAGGAATTACTTTAACTCCACCTACAGAGCATATTTTTGTTGATAAAATAAAGTAAGTTCAGTTGAAGGTAAACTTATCTCTTCACCATCAAATCCTCAATAGAAATCCCAGTCAATTTTGTTAATTTTGAAATCACATAATATGCCATCACCATCATAATCAAAAATGATGGTACCACAATCACAGGATACGAAAGTAAAGTCATTCTTCCCAGTTCCTCATTAAATGCTGAGCTTCCTGTAGGACTGACAACAATCCACTTTGCTAACAAAAAATTAAGAATACTGGAAACAAAAAAACTAAGAGAAAAAATAAGAGTCGCCTTCGTCAACACAGAGTCAAATTCTATATTTTTTTTATGTTCGTGCAATTTTTTATCTACTGCATCAAAATCAAGGCCACTCTGAAGTAACGACCTGATGACAGGAAACGGGGTCCAAATTGAAATAAAAATACAAAGTCCTAGTAATCCAGGAATAAGAGCTTCTTTTATTGCTAAATATTCAGAAGGCAATTTCAAAAGCCCAACTCCACCGGTAAGCAGAATTGAGACAATACCTATGACAGAAAAAAAACTTAATTTTTGAGCCAAAATCATCTCATAGATCCCATAACATAAAGGGAGACTAAGCGCTAAAATAAGAGCTCCAACCTCAGTCAATGTTCCTGACAATTTTGATAAAATAAGTGATGGTATTACCACATTGATTAATATTCCTAATAACAAATTTTCTCTTTTCTTCGTATTGTTCATTTGATAAGTAATATTTTTCAAAAATAAAATATCACACAATTACCCACCTTGTGAAGCTTGTTTTTATATAAGAAACATGGTAATATACTGCGATTACTTTGACTACTCAATGGAAAATATCTTCCAAGATTTAGGCCTCGTCATAATAACCGCATCTGTACTAGGTGTTTTAGGTTACTTTTTCAAACAACCTCTCATCCTAATGTTCATCGCGGCAGGAGTTATTCTAGGCCCATCAGTTTCCGGACTTATCCATGATATTCATTTCATAGAAGAAATCTCACATTTCGGAGTAATGCTCATGCTTTTTTTGATCGGTCTTGAAATGAGTACATCAAGGCTCAAAGATCTAGGTTTCATTGCACTTGCAGTTGGATTTGGACAAGTTGTTTTTACTGCAATTGCAGGATATTTTTCTGCTATTGCATTTGGATTTTCTGGATTACCGGCCATATATATTGCGCTGGCCCTCACATTTTCAAGTACTGTCATCGCCGTCAAGCTCCTCTCAGAAAAACGTGATATACATTCATTTTACGGACAGATAACCATCGGAATATTGATTGTTCAAGATATTCTTGCAATTATTGCACTCCTCACTTTGAGCGGTATCAGTACAGGAAGTTCATCAATTGATATAGCAAAATTTGCTCCACTTTTATTAGGAGGTGCATTTCTTGCTTTAGTGAGTATGGTATTTGCAAAACATGTTCTTTCGCTGCTTTATGCAAAAATCGCCAGTTCACAAGAACTCCTCATTCTCTTCAGTCTTGCATGGTGTTTTATTATTGCCATCACAGCTCAATCAATCGGTCTATCTATTGAAATGGGTGCCTTCATTGCAGGTCTCAATTTAGCAAATCTCCCATATACATACGAAATCAATGCAAAGGCCAAACTTCTTCGAGATTTTTTCATTACCATTTTCTTTGTCGCACTGGGTGCTGGAATGAAGTTTACGGGTATAGAAACCATGATGTTACCAATAATTCTTTTCAGCTTATTTATAATTATCGGTAATCCAATAATTGTCATGACTATCATGGGACTCTTTGGATATGATAAACGAAACAGTTTCTTCACGGGTATCGCTATTGCAAATGTCTCCGAATTTTCACTCATTTTGCTAACTCAAGGTGTCACCAAAGGCCACATTCCTGAGTCACTTGTCTCAATGCTCACCATTATCACCATCATTACTATGGTGTCCTCATCATATTTAATTACGTACAATGCAAAATGTTATGCGTATATCAAAAAATATTTAGATATTTTTGAAAAAAAGAAAACTGCAAAAACAAAGGCAACAGAGGGTATGAGAAACCATATTATTCTCCTTGGATATGATGACACGGGAAAACAAATTCTAAAACAAATTCAATCCTTTAAAGACGACTACATCGTTGTTGACCATGACAATAATGCTATTAAGTCGTTGATCGAACAGGATGTACCTTGTGTCTTTGGTGACGTCGAGGATGAAGATCTCCTAGATGAATTAAGCCTTGAGGACACGGAGATGATTATCTCAACACTACCGAATACTGAAGACAATCATTTTATGTTTAAAAAGATTGCAGAACTTCCTGCAAATAAACGGCCAATCGTAATTGCAGTAGCAGACACCGGTAGAAACGGTTTTGAGCTCTTTAATAAGGGGGCTGATTATGTGATCGTAAAATCATACCTAGGTGCGACCCAAATGGGTGCTATTAACAAAGTGATATACAATTTACCGGACATCACACAAATCGCTCCGCATAATATTGCGATTGATCCAACCAAGAACAAATTTGCAAAAGACATAGATTACTCAAGCTTCCTTGAAAACCTCAACGCAATTAGACTACATGAGTTAAAGGATAGATTTGCGAAGAAAAGTAAATAATAAACTTTAAAAATACATGTATAGTTCTAGGAGACGAGAATTTTACGACGCAACTGTATGTTTTATACAGTGAGAAGTAAAATTTGAAGTCGACAACGAAATATACTTTGTATTTTCAAGTTTTACTTGCCCTTTAGTTGCTTCTGCATAAGATCTAGTATCCCATCCGTTGACAATCTCTGCTCCATTTCATGGAGCACTTCGTCATCTTTCGTATCAATCCCAACCTTATTCGCTATGCTATCAAGCAATATCAATATCTTCGTAATTTCCTGCTCAGCTCTAATATTGATCTGCAGATCCACTTCCTCACGGATTTCTGCAATATCCTCAGCCCTATTCTGACTAATCAATACAAAAACAGAAAGAAAAATAGCTTCAAGAGAAACGATCATGGTCAAAAGCCCAAACGGAAACGGATCAAAAGGCACAACACCCGGTATAAGTCCGGTATTCCAAAGCATCCAACCAACAAACCAGAGTGTATTCAAAAAAAAGAATGCCATACTCCCAAAAAACTTAGTGACACCATCGGCAAATTTATCAACAAAAGTACGCTCTTTATCTAGTCTAGATCGTATAGCCCCGAGTTGCTCAACTCTTTGTCTGTAGAGAGAAGTATTGGTATCAAGAATAATTGATTGCTTCTTTGTTTGAAATGCCATAAAGATTTATTATTTAATTAAATGTAACTCTTGGAAAGATAAATGTACCCTAGGATCGACTTTTGCCGTAACGAACGTGAGGCAATGAGAGCCGGGTACTTTATCTTTTCAAGAGAAGTTGTATTTATTGTATAGCCTGATAAATAATTTCCGCCATATGTCCTCTTGTCACCTCATCTTTTGCATTGATACTCATTCGTGATAACAATTTCAACTCATTCGCCTTATCAATATATGGCTGATACCATACTTCCACCCCATCATCTACTTTCGCCAAATTCATTACATTAATACTCATTTTTAAAGCTTCTGCGAAGTTTATCGTGTTGTCCGGATGAAAATTCCCATCCTTATACCCTTTCACAAAATTATTTGCTTTTGCATAACACACATAACCGTTAAACCACGTTCCCCCTGTCACATCGGTAAAACAACTCTCGTTTTTACGTTTTTCAATTTCATTACGAGAACTATCACTCGACAGTAATAATATCTTCAGAAACTCTGCACGATTTACCTTAATCCCCGGCTTATAAGTACCATCTGCATACCCTTGAATTATATTTTTTTCTTTCAGATATTTCAAACTATCTGAATATGCATATGATTTCGGTACATCCATAAAACCGTAAAACTCATAACGGGAAGCCAAAAATGAAACAATTCCATTCATAATATTTTTGATTTTCTGGTCCGGTAATAATGTATCTGCAACATACATATGAAACGTTTTTACATACTTCTCTTCAGTGTATTTCGTACCAAGGGTCTTGGTCGCATATGCATTCCATGCTCCACTTTTTCCACTCTCAATAAAATACTTTATTCCTCCGAATATCCCCTTGGATGAATCATAAAACACCATCTGATAATAGATATCACCTGGAAAACTTTCACCGGACATATGAAAAAACCCAATCCCCTTTTTCTCTCCGGAAATCTCTATAAAATGAGCATTACTTGAACGCATATCCAAACTACCGTCCGGTAAATATATTTCCCGGCCGTCACTTCCTACTGACGAAAGAGGATACCCACCTGAGATAAATTCACCATACGCCCTTAAAATTCCCAACATTTTATCAAGCTCAGGGTATTTAAAAACTAGCTCCTTAATATCTGCAACATCATATAAGCGTATCTTCATACTATCTACTGTAAAATTCTTCCCATCCGGCATAAACACATACTTTTTTCCAGAAAGAAGATGACATATATTCGTATCTTGCAACAGATCGTCACTATAGAGATGCGGTGAACATTCATACGATGAAGAAACTTTTCCAAAAATATCCAATACTTCAAAGGCCGTAGAATCTTTAAACGAGACTATTTCTTTAGCAAAAGTCGTTGGCACGAGAAGAAGCAATAGTACGAGAAGTACTTTTTTCATAACAAGTGAGGATAGGTATTTTGATTATAAACGGAAGGAATTAGGAAGCAATTATATTGAAAGTGTCGATGAACACAATTATTGAGAAGTAATACTTTTCTTTGGGTTATTCATTTGTAAGTAATTTTCCTTAGAAATAACACTTCTTTTTATCTCACTTTCTGTTTGCTTTCTAGCATTACCCGCGACTCCTCCACCTCGTTTTGCAACTTTTTTATTTTCATCTATCCCTTTTGGTTTTTCAAGAAATGAAATTTCAGTAGTAACTTTTTCACCAAGCATCGTAAAAATAAGTTCCAGATCAGTCATATTGTCTCTCAAATTTGCTTTAGATTTTGTGGGTATATTTTTGTATTTCTTATACTCACTTGGCGTCATTCCAAAAGTCGCTTTAGAAATCTCAGCCGTCAAAATCGAATAATCTTTTTCATGAGTAATGCCTCGTTCTTTCCATTCACTTGTTAAATTTTGGTGAATAGCAATTCCTCGCAGACGCTTATCAATCCAATCTTTTGAATAGCCTTTCTGCTCATATAGTCTTTTCATCCGATCTTGTGCTAATTCTGGATTTTCTATTTCATCTAATCGTTCTTTTCCAACTTCTGCTAACCACATTTTGAAGGGTTCAGCCTTTTTGCTTGGGATTGATTGAATAAGTCGAAAAGCATTTTTAGTATTTACACAATCAGTAAAGCGTTTTTTTCCATCCGCACTCACTAACTTCAACTGTCCCCAAATTGGGGACAGTTGAAGTTCAATAAATTCCCTTTGTTTCAATTTCTCCCAATATTTCCTTGGATGTGGGCTATCCGTTAGTGCCTCAATTATATCCACAACAGAATAAAACCATTCTTCATTATGCCAAATTCTACGAATTTCCTTTGATTCAAACAGGGCAAGTTGATTCTGTTTTTTAATCTTTTTAATCATAGATGAAAAGTTATTATCTAAATATTCCTAGTCTCATATTAGAATATCCACATCAAATATCATAATCAACTCATTTTTTTCGATTGTGTAAATAAAATATAACAGGACAACGATTTCATTGCAGAGAGTTCTTTAATTAATGTATAATAGTGTGAATAAAAAATCATTATGAACAATTTTATCGGAATCATAGGGGACGGAATTATGGGCAGAGGTATTACTCAGCATCTTGCAGATCAACAAGTATCAGTGTGCCTTTTAGGGCATCATTTAGAAAAAATTGATAAAATAAAATCAATAAACATTCAAGCTACAACAAACGAAAAAATATTTTTACAATCACTTCCAAAACAAAAGATAATTTTCCTTTTCCTCCCTTGGTCTCCTCGCACAATCACGTACATAAAAAAACTTTCCAAAAAACTCCAACCAAAAGATATCATTGTTGATTTCGCTAATGCAAAATATGAGGAGTCAGCATTACTACAAAAATATCTCAAAAAGAATGAAATAGATTACATTGCATGCGGCATCTCCGGAGGAGAACAAGGCGCTCTGCGTGGCACATCTCTCATGGCGAGCGGAAACAAAATTGCATACAAAAAGGTTGAACCAATTCTAAATAAACTTTCTGATAAAGATAAAAGTAATAATCCCACCCTTGGCTATTTTGGATCAAACACAGAAGGACATCTCATAAAAACTCTCCACAACACAATTGAATACACCCTTCTAGATAGCATCGGAAGTATTATACTTTTCCTCAGAAAACAAGGTATGCAAAGCAAAAACATTGCGGAATTATTCCCAAAGAAACACAGCTATCTCTCAGATCTCACTATTAAAGTTCTAGAGACAACTAAAAACAACACCCCCCTTTGGGAACTCATTGATCCCACATCAGAATCCAAAGGAACCGGTATTTGGGGAGTACAAAATTCTATAGATGTCTACAGCCCAGCCATGGGATCCACGGGGGCATTAGCCACAAGATTTGCTTCACAAAATAAGAAATATCAAGAAATGACCTACAAAACAACGACATATACTTTCAACCATCTGGAAAAAATACTAGATCAAATATTCTCACTCGCATATGACGAAATCCTCGACGTTTGTACATCTCTTAAATTAAATACAAAAGAAATTCTTCGAGTTTGGGAAAACGGATGTATTATTAGATGGAACAAACCAATAAAAAATCTCAAAGAAATCAACGCACTTCGGAAACTCGCTACAGACATGATTAATAACGGTCACCCCTGCCCCGCAATTCTAGGTCTCATAAGCTACTACGACCTAAAAAATTCACCAACCCTGCATACAAATTATATTCAAGCGATGCGTGACGCATTCGGTGCTCACACCTACAAACGTATAGGTAAACCAGGCATATTTCATTCTTTATGGAATCAATCATGAAAACACTCCCCCCATTCTCAAGTATAGTCTTCGGTGCATTCGGTCACTTAGCGGGCAAAAGTATTTACCCTTCTCTATTCAAACTCGCTGAACTCGGCAGACTCAATGAAGATTTTCAACTTGTCGGTTTTGGAAGAACCAAAAAGAATACTGACGAGTTTCAAGAATACGTCCAAAAAAGTATCAAACAAATTTATCCAAAAGCCAAAGAAGCAACTATCGAAAAATTTCTCAGTAAATGCAGTTACATCTGCGGCGAATACGACCGACCGGAGGGATTTTTTACACTTGATAAAAACCTGGAAAACTCTCCCACATGTACCAAAAAGAAAATATATTATTTTGCTGTACCCTCAAGCACATACAAATCAATAATCAGCAATTTGGGATCCTCCATGAAATCCACCAATTGCGCTGAGCTCCTTTTCGAAAAACCGTTTGGTCTCTCTGAAGCGGACGCCCGTGATCTGTATTTTTACATATTGCGGTATTTCACTGAATCCCAAGTGTATATTATAGACCATTACCTCGCCAAATCAGGTGTTATGAACATCTTATTTCTTCGAGAAGCAAATCGTCTCTTGTCCCACGTACTTCGCGGAAAAGAAATTGCACACATCGAAATCGAATCTTTTGAAAAATCCGGGATCGGCGAACGAGGCGGGTATTTCGACGCTGTCGGTCTGATCAAAGACATGATCCAATCTCATTTGATGAGCATTTTCGCCCTCGCCACCATGAATGTTCCGATTGAAAAAAGTGCAAAAAGTATTCAGCGAGAAAAAATTTCTATCTTAAATGCACTTCGAGTCATGGAGGATGTCAGTCTCAAAACCGGACAATACAAATCATACCTCAATGAAAAAGACGTCCCAAAAACATCTACTATAGAAACATTTGCTTCGTTCCGTCTTCATCTTGATTTGGAGGAATGGTGCGATACAGATATCCTCATCACTGCTGGGAAAAATATGAAAGAAGACGTCTCTCGCATCATATTCACCCTCAAATCCCTCCCATTTGAAAAACAATCCAACCGCGTTATTTTTGAAATAAAACCTGAGCCAAAACTCATTTTGCAAATAGTTGCAAAAAGCATCCATGGCGAAAAATTTGAAACACGGGACCTGTTTATAGAGACTCCTGTTGCGTGTTATGAGGATGATTGCCTGCCGGAACATACTAAGATTTTTGAGCATCTTCTGATGAACAATCATTTATATTTCGTAAATATCCACGAAGCTTTTGCATCATGGAAAATTATAGATGAGGTCATGACACATGTAAAAAAACCGTTTATCTACAAAGACGGAAGCACTCTCAAAGAGATTTATAACAAGCACGGAAGATGAAATATACAATTGGACTAGATATCGGTGGAAGTAAAATATTTGGAGGCTTGTTTGACGCGAAGTACAAACTCGTGAATTCAAAAACAGTCGCTACTCCTGTTGGGGTCACAAACAAAATGCTTATCTCATTAGTAACTGAGATGATTCACAGTCTATGGCGAGATGGAGTTGAAAAAATCGGCATCGGCGTTGCGGGATTCGTGCAATATGAAGTTCTCATCAAGTCACCAAATATGCCAAAACTCAGCAAACTTGATTTTAAAAAAGCACTTCAAAAATCATTTCTCATCCCCATATCTGTAGAGAACGACTCGCGACTCTTCACCTTGGCTGAAAGTATCATGGGTGCCGGCAGAACAGTGAAAGTTGTCGCTGGAGTCACATTCGGCACAGGAGTGGGGGGTGGGTTGGTGGTGGATCGCGAGGTCTATCATGGCGGGAGTGGGCTGGCCGGAGAGATCGGACATTTATATTTCTCAGGCGAGTCTTTTGAAAAAATGTTCGGGGGTCACAATATGGTCAACCAGATCAATTCCATTTTTAAAACAAATTTCAGAAATCCGACGGAACTTGAGAAAACAACCCTCTCAAAAACAAAACTCGGAAATGAAATTCGCGAAATACTTGTATATTTTTTAACAAAATTTTTCTTCAACCTCATCCTCATGTATGACCCGAATATGATCGTAATTGGAGGAAGTATAGGCAAAAAACTAATGAGCAAGTTACTCCCGGACATAAAGGCAGAGCTAAAAAAATACTACAAAAATCTTGGTATTCCTGCACATACTCAACTCAAAATTTCAAAATTAGAAAACAGCACCGCTATAGGCGCAATACTCTTATAAAGAATTCATCATCCAAATGTTTGTAAAAATGGTGACAATCATGGTATACTCATACGATATCAAATTTATCATCAAACAAACACACAAATGGACTCATTACTTCGGACCATGCGAACAAAGCTAGGAATGCTCATCAGCATACTAGTCTTAGCAGGAATAGCCTACCTCGGCGTACAGTTTTTAGGAGGCGGGTTACGATCAAGTCTCATATCGGATATGCCAGTATTGGAAACAGGAAAAGATCAAATTAGATTTTTCCGATCCTACTTTTTTGAAGGAGCAAGCTTAAAATCTCCAACAGGACAGAAATGGGAGCGAACTGCACAGAACATTGTTGAGAAAACTCCAACAGCTTCCGATCCAACATATACCATAACTACCAACCAAAGTGTGTCTGGTCAAGGAAGTTCAGAGAGAATTTTCAGAGATTGGAATATCTCAACAGATGATAATTTTGAAATTGAGGCAAAACTCAAAGTAAACACTTCCCCATGTAAGATCCAAGGTGGAAGTTACATTTCATTTTCAAATGGAACGTCTATTAGTTATGTTCTCTTTTGTACAGATAAGATCTATGTTGGAGATGCAACTCATCTCTTTAGTAGTGGATTTGATATAAATGCCACAACAAAAAGTGTGCCTTCAACTCTTAGTGCTGAAAAAACAATCCTTGTTCGTGTAAGAAATGCTGATATTGAAATTCTTGAAAAACAAGGTGAGATATTTGTAAGTAAAGGAGTATTTGCAGGTGCTTTCTCTGCAACATCTTCAGGACAAAACCGTATTGAGTTTGGTACTGACGTTCCATCCGGAACGGAGCATACATATTCAACAACATGGAATTATGTAAAAACGAAGGTATACCCTATAGATCAGTCAAAAGGAATTACGTATTCTTATGATGCAACTAAGGGAACTTCTCCGATCAAACAAGGTTGGATCACAAGTGATACAACTCCCGCGGCTTCAAGTGGATCATATGCACTTACTAGTACTGACTATGTCTTAAATGCAAATATTTCTGATAAAGATAAAGTAGTTATTGATACAGACCTGTCGGTTAATACACCTTGTGAATCAAGTACAACAATACCATATCGAGCTGCTAATTTAGTACATGGATGGAGTAGAGCAAGTAGTAGTGTACCTTTAAATTTTAGTGGAACATTGTATATGCCTATGTGGGACGCCAATCAAGCATATTCTAATGGTGCCGGTACAGACTATACCTTTAATGCAAATTTTTCCCACTACAATTATGATCAGTTACCAAAACTCCAGATCAGTAATGGTCAAAATTTTACTGAATTACTATTTTGTAATAATCAGATTTTACTCTCTGACGGATATGGTACTAGGACAATTGATAATGCAGATTCTCTCATAAAAACTTATCAAGAAGCATCCGCAACTACTCCAAATGGTACTTGGGATAACTATGGAAAGTTTGCTTATTGGATATATTCAAATAATTGGACATATAGAAACAATCATAAAATTATTTCAACCGATATTGATCTATCAACAAAAACAAATTTGAAAATTACACTTGAGAACAATCGACTGGAAGTCTATAAAAATGGTATTTTACTTGCTGATATTCCATCAGGATATACTCAAAACATTCCTAATAATGTTAATAATGGGACAATTAATAAAGATAATAACTTTATCAGATTAGCTAACTTCACAAATAAAAACTTTGTACTCTCCAAGCTAACAGCACAAATCACTGCTAATGAAGGTATACTTACATCATATTTCTTACAAGATCCAATCAAACGTGCATTTACAAAAGAAATAGGATATGATTTAAGAAATAATCTATCTGCTCCACTTGCCAATGCTCTTCCGGATTCTCAAAGTTTTACAATAGAAAAGGGCGCAACGGATATAACACAAACTATTACAGAGACTTCAGGAGTACGTAACCTAGAAGTTCGTGCTTCTGCAAACTCGTATGCAACATATTCATATCCATGGAATACAGCAGATGGAGATATCATAGATATTGAAGCAAAATTTCAGGTGACAGATACAGCTTGCTCAACAACAGAATCAAATTACATTTCATTTTCTAATAGTGTAGGTAAGGGGTTTATAACCTTGTGTAAAGATAAACTTTATGTGGGTAACAAAGATCTTCCACTCAGCTCAACAAGCTATATCCCAACAACAGTTGCAGATCAATATAAACTAACATTAGATAACACAAAACCATTCCAAACTCTATATATTCAAGTAAGTGGAAACACAATCGAAATATTTGCTGATAAAGAACGTACTACCTCCCTCTTGAAATCAACAAATGCATTTATTCCTGAACTTAACACAACATCAGAAAATAAATTTACATTCGGTTCAAAGGCAATATCTGCAATAAGTACTCCATCTGCTATCAAATGGTACTATGTTACATCATACATACGTCCAAAAGTAGCAAATAATACCAATGTACAATTTAATTACAATGCCAGTAATAGTACAAAACCAACACCTCAGGATCAAGGATGGATCAATACACCTAACTTATTAGGTACAGTAAATAATGGGGCATATATTCCAAAACCGGATGAGACAAACACATTAGTGTGGGATGCAAATAACAAAGATGCATTAACTATAAATGTTGAAGTAAAAACCACAAGTACTTGTCCTGATCTCGTAAATGATAACTCGCAATTTGGTACTAAGCTTGCGGCGCTACCTTTCATACGTTTTTCAAACAACGACTCCCAATCATACCTATATTTTTGTAATAACAAAACTTATTACATAGATCCGAACAAAGACAATGAAGAATGGTACACAGGTCCTACATTCCAGATGAATACTGACTGGATATCAAGATATTGTGGTTACTGGGGTGGTTCATGCGGATCGGTATGGTATCTTACTCAAGCAATAGCCGGTACATTCTCCAGTTTATACCCTATTTCCTACCAAAACCTCAACTCATTCAACCGAGATAATACACAATTCCAAAAGTACACCATCAATATAAACAATGGTGACATCACTATTATAGATGCTACTTCAGGTGCTATTCTTGCCACATCACGAGGTGGCATGCTCATGAAGAACACTCTCACCGATCAAAAGAGCCAACTCTCTTTCGGAGGAACACAACCTGCATCATGGAAATCAATCTCTGCTCAAATCACTCAAAAGATCCCTGTACCAGCAGGAATGCTTGAACTTAAAGTTGATGTAACAAAAGATAATTTAACGCTATCTCCACAGACACCTATTACTGGAACTGATGGAAATGTTAAATTTAAAGCTTCACTCAACCTTGCAAATATCCCAAGTCACATACCTGTGTACTTCTGCCAGACTGCAAGCGGAGCGGCTGAAGTTTGTCTTCAAATGATAAAAGACTCAACCACATCTGTCTATACACTCGCGGATACGCAAATCCCGGTAGCAAAAACTGCTTCTTATGCATTTAGCATCAAGATCGACGAATCAAAAAAAGATACAGGAAACAATGGAACTATCAATGTTCAATACAGAAACAAAACTGATGCAAACAATGGAACAGACACCCCTTCCGGGTTAAAATCAACTATTACAACAAGTGGAACTTCTACCACAGCTGTTGCCGATATTGTTACTCCATTTACCAGCATGTCAAAAATCTGTATTGCTAAAAAGACATCAGATACAACTTTCGATGCCGAAATTTGTAAATCAGGTACAACGGATATTACCGAGAGAAATGACGGCGTCACTCATACATTCACTGCAACATTCAGTAGTTTGGTACCTGCCGCGCAATATCAAGTCATCTATTATGCAACTCGTAATGATGCAATATCCGGTACAGAAAAAAGACAAATCTTTACAATTGCTCAAACTGCTGAACTCATTTATGAGCCACTTATCTTCATTCCAAATACAAACAAACCACAAGTATTTGTCTCTGAAAAATTACCGGTTCCTGTACCTACAACTGAACTTCCAGCGACAATGACATACACAAAGGTAAAAGATACGGCCGGAAATGATGTTTTAGAATGGACAGAAACGTGGACTACCGGTACAACCGAAGTTACATTATCTGACGGCTCAAAGAAAACAATCACACGGGAAGGTGTGCCAGCAGATAGTGTCATATGGCTTTGTGTAACAACTTCTGCAGACACAACATATAAAAATAAAAAATGCAGCCAATTGAAACGAAAAGTAGCAACTGATGCATTTACATACACTACTGTTACTGACGGATCTATCCTCCCTCTCAACAAAACAGAAAACTACATTTGGAGAGTTGAGCAAGAACCAGATCATCAAATATTACATACGATTGATCCAACCAGTCCTATCAAGATCACATATACTGCTCCAGTAGACCCTACCGCCGCCATTGTGCCATCTTATAGTATCTCCATTCAAGATGTGACTAATGGTTCAGCGAAAATAGTAATTGAAACAGTGAAGTACTATGCTCTTTCACAACTAATCTATAGTTTCAAAGACGCCGATGGATTAGACAATCCTACTACTATTGGAGGAACAAGCAGTAGTGTAATTAAAACAACGCGAACTGTAGAAGGAGCAGAGCCTACTACCGTGTACACAATTACATTAAATAGCTTGTCGGCTTCAACAAATTACTCACTTACAAAAATAGCACTGAAAAAAGATGCTACTACAGCCGCAGTACTCAGTGATGTTCTCCCAGCCACTTCATTTACTACCCTTCCTCCAACCCCTGTGGTAGTTGCTCCAACACGTGAAGTACCAACTTCCGGTGGTACAACTCTTTCTACAGGAGCGGATATCATCGCACCAAGTGTTGCCATAACTAGTCCAAAAGCAAATATTACCTATGCAACAACACCTTCAATTACTGGTACAGCTACGGATAATGTGGAAGTAACAAAAGTAGATCTAGAACTACGAAAAGATACACAATATCTTTCAGCAACAGGAACATGGAGCACAACGAAAGAATCTATCCCAGCAATCCTAGATAAAGTAGCTGGAACTTGGACCTATGCCCTACCTTCTACCGCACTTACCTCAGGTTCTACCTATTATCTCAAAGCAATTGCTACAGATAAGAGTAATATCGCTGCAAATACTTCTGAACTTCAGTTTGTTTACAATGCAGCATTTACTGACACAGAAAAACCAGTTGTGATGATCTTAGATCCTATTAATTCACAACATGTGAAAACTCTTACTGATGTTACACTTTCTGCTACTGATAATACATTTATTGACACAGTAGAAGTAAGTATCAAAGACTCATCTACTGCGACAGATAGTTGGTCACCTACTATAAAAGCAGGTTCTACCTGGAAAGCTGATACTTCAAAAATTGTACTTACCTCCGGTAGAACATATGATGTCACTGCTAGAGCAAAAGATGCATACGGGAATTATTCAGACATTACAGTTACATCAAAAATTAGTATTATCGCTGATAGCACGACTAATGACACTACTGCTCCAAAAGTAGGAATCAAAAACATCACCGAAGGTTCAACGGTTGAATTAAAATCTCTGCAAGGATATGCATATGATATCCCAACATATGGTGTGATCAAAGAAGTAAATCTTTCAATTCAACAAAAAGTATCGCCTCAGGCATTCTTTAACCCGGACACAAATAAGTTTGATTCTTCTACTCCAAAAAATATTGTGGTAACTCTTACAAAAACTTCTGAACTAGCAACCACAATCAAATCAGATGAAACAAATGGTGGGTTGGTATACACATGGAATTACAACATCCCAGCTACAGCTCTTTCTGACAATACTGATTATGTAATTCATTTACTAGCTTTCGATGCGGTCAACACCACTCCGGGAAGTCTTGATGTTAATGTGAAACATAAGATTGCTCCTGTTGATACTGCAAACCCAACTGTTACGATCTCCCCTGTAAGTGACGGAGTTATCAGTACAATATCTGGAACAACTTCTGATGACCTTTCAGGTGTTGTATCACTTGGTTATACCTTAGAAAAATTTGGTACCGGTCAATTCTACAATGCAACAACAAAATCATATGGAGTTACTATATCAAATCCTATCAATAAAATAAGTGATTCATACAACAATTGGTCAATTGCTTTCCCTACGGAAGCATTCACTAATGATACTAAATATACACTTGTGATCAAAGCCACTGATGGTATTAGCAAAACCGGAACTTCTACAGCAACATTTACATTCAAAACTCCGGTCACAACAGCAACAGCTCCTACGACCACAACTCCAACAGTAACTTTAGCACCAGCTACGACAACTACAACAACTGTGACGACACCTTCAGTGTTACCTGGAACAATAACTCTCCCTGCAGGAACGACTCTTCCTGTAGGAACAGTATTACCTGGAACAACAACGCCTACAACCGCAGTTACAACTACTACAACACCAATTACATTTAGCACAGGAGCTACTCTCCCTGCAGGAACTATTCTTCCTATTGGAACTGTTCTTCCTACAGGAATTGTCACAACTGTTTACACTGCACCAACTACTACAACGCCAACAGTTACGAACGCTCAAGCAACAACCACACCTACATCTGTGACTACTTCAACTGTACTCACTGCACCGGTAACTCTCCCTGCAGGAACTATTCTTCCAGGAACAACAACACCGACAACTACTGCAACAACACTTCCAGTAGGAGCTACTCTTGCGGCAGGAACTATTTTACCAGTAGGCACAGTACTTCCGACAATAATTGCAGTCACAACCGTTGCCTCAAGCGCCCCTGTAACAACAACTCCAGCAACAACATCGACCCAAACAACCATGCCAGCCGGCACTTCAACATCTACTACATTAAAACCAGCTGCATCTGGCTCAACTCTTTCAGGTTCTACCCTCACTGGCAGCACCATGACCGGCTCGACTCTCAAATCTGCAGTAGTAAAGGATAATGGCAACAACACTATTTCATTCCCTATTACATTTAGCGCTGTCACATTTGCAAAAGATGCAGTAAATGCATCAATCAATGCAACTGTCACTACAACTGAGAGACTCCCTACAGGAACTCCTCTCAAAATCTGTTATCAAAAATTGAATTCTAATGCAGATGCAGTCTGTGCAGCAGGTACACAAAATACCAACGGAACATTCACTTTGAAAACAACTATCCGTTCAGATGAGGCAGCTAGTTACAACTGGATCCTCGCTGTTGGAGACACTCCAACATTAACGTACGGAACACTTGATGTGAAAGTAAATAACGGCGTTTCAACTGTTGAATCAAAAATCCTCAAAAATGATCCAATGCTTTCTGTGACAGTAAGTAAAGATGTACTTGCAGGAACAGGGGTTACGTTGAAACCCGCAGGGCCAAACCAAATTGCTATTGAGATCTCTGTAGACAAAGTAACTTGGACAGCAAAAGATAAGATGATGTTAGCAGAAGTTACATTTACCAACGCATTATCTGCAAATCTACCAGTTGCTATCTGTTACACTGAAAAAGTTACAAATGCAAAACAAGAATGTATCACTCTAACCAAAACAGCAGATAAAGTCTACAGCGCTACAACAAACATCTCAGCTGAGGTGGTAAAAACGTATGTTTGGCTCGTAGCAGTCAATAATACTCCACTGAACACAGACGGTATTCTTACAATTAGTCAGAAAAATGGTGTATTTGAAGCTCTCGCACAAACATTGAACAATACAAAAACAACTATAAATGTAGATAAAAATCTCTTAGTCACAGCCACAGGAGCACTACTTACTTCAACAGGAAGCACTCTCACATGTCCTCCGCGATGTATTGTTTCTTCAAGCCTAGTCAGTGATGTCCCAGTGGACAACTTCGCATTCACACCGATTGCAAAATTGATCGCACGAGGCATCATGAGCGGATACGCAGACGGATCATTCAAACCTGCAAACCCAATCAACCGAGCTGAGTTCTCTAAATTGACTAAGAATACATTCTTGATCCCAACTCTTGATAAGAGTGCAGCATTAAGCTTCTCAGATGTCACATCAACCGCATGGTTCTACAGTTTTGTACGAAGCCTCTCACAAGTTGGTCTCATCAAAGGATATGCAGATGGTACATTCAGAGCCGGAAATAATATACTCCGATCTGAAGCTGCGAAAATCATTGCTCTCGGGCACAGAATGCAGGTTGTACGAAATGCAAACCCAAATATGACACTCACAGCAGTACTTGAAAAAGCAGACCAGGACATCACTGCATCGTTCATTGCCTTTACAAGCGAGAACCCAACATATACTTACATATTGCTTTCTGATGTCCCAACCAACAGCTGGTATGCAAAATACGTATATTACGCAGTACGAAATGATCTTATCAAAGGTCGTGAGGTAGGTGGAAAGAAACTCTTTGCACCTGGAGCACAAATCCTCAGAGGTGAAGCAGCAACTTTGCTCTCTCGAGTCATCGACAATCTTGACATTCGATACCCTATAAAAGAGGAGTCTACGGGGGCTGTTACAGTGATCTTCCCTGAGTAACATAACTACAAATAAAAAAAACCATTGGTGAAAGCCAGTGGTTTTTTTGTAGGATACGGAAATCATTTACAGCTTTTTATTCTCGTGGTAAGCTCCCAATTAGAATTTATCGAGGTTTACTCTACATTTTATACAAGGCATATGAATGATCGCCTTCAGAATGAAAGTAGCCCTGACCATGACATCTCCGAAATCATCGTAAGAAAATCAATATTTTTCTTGTTTTTAAAATTCATATTAGTATTTGGACTACTCTCCATACTATACTTTATGCTGTATAGATTTTTCCAACTCCTCGATATAGATCACCATTCTTGGATTTTGCTTGCACTCATGCGCATCATTGAGCTCTTTGCCGGTCTATACATTTTCCTCGACTGGCATTTCGCATTTTACAAAATCACGCACGACCATATCATCTATAATGAAGGCGTATTTCTCATAAAACGACACATGTTTTCTGTCAGAAATATCGAATCCGTCTCGCTTCGACAAAGTATCCTTGGTCGAATCTTCAAATTCGGAGATCTCAAACTAACCGCACCCACAATGCAAGAAAGTATCTCACTCAAAATGATTCATAAACCATGGAAATACCTCAGAGTGATCCATGAGATGGTACCTAAACTGCGTAGTACAAATATTTTTGTGAAGGAGCCAGTATAAGTCTAGGAATAAGTTCAGTACCCTAGGCTCGATCTCTTGTCGTAACGAACGTGAAGACAATGGAGAGCCGGGTATTGAACTTTTCCTAGACGACATACTCCCCACCCTCAAAAATAACTTCCCCATCAACCAATATTTGATCAGCATCCACAAACACATCAATATGATACCGACCATGCTTTTTATTAAACCCGGGCTTTTTAAAAATACTATGCTTCCCCCCAAGAGATAAATGTAATCCTGTCATACGTTCACATGCAGTAATATCATCGAGCAAACGTCCTTTGCGAATTGCAGGATTCATCCCAAGCCCAAACTCTCGAACATACACTGATTCAGTTTCTTTGATGAGAGCAATAATCTCAAGAAACTCATTTGGTGCATCCTTCCCGGCAGACAAAATCCCATCTTTTACTATCACTTCAAACGGCTCGTATGTACGGACCACATGATCCATGCCTGCGAAAGCAAATATGAGTGCCGATCCATTCACTCTTGAAAGTTCTGTAGATTCAGTAAATATTTCCCCTATCGGAAACGTCCCCCCGACATTTTTTGTGTTTCGATAATCACCAATATTGAGCTTTGGCTCTTCAAATGGTACATCATAGACTAATGAAAGATCCTTGCACTTTACCTCAGTCCTTTTTCCCTCTTCTAATTTCCCCAAAACACTCTGCCCCAACCTATGAAAAAACAAAGGATCATATTTAAGGGCCTCAATATACGTACCCCATTGATCCTGGGGCATTCGTCCCAAATGAGTATGCTCGATAGTTTTCAGCCCCATTCGAAACAAAAAAATCCGAATACGAAAATCGTCCAACCGGAAATTACTCGATTGCACCAACACAACTAGATCTCCGGGAGAAAGTTTCTCAAACTCTACAGAGATATCCTCTTTATTCAATCCTTCAATATCCAAAAACTTTGCATCCGGGAGTGCAATTCTGTATCCTTCAGTGATAATCTTTGTTAATTCCGCTTCATCATCAAAAATCACTAATGCTTTTCCAGTATGTAAAATAGCCCTTTCAAGAGTCTGAGATAGGGCTTCATACGCCTGTTGATGCAATTGTTCCATATAACTCAAAATTTTGATTTAAATTACCAATTCATGTATAATATACCGATATAAAAAATAATCACAAACCAAATGAGACCAAATCCAAAAGTACTTTCAGCCACGTTAGCTGGACTATTACTTATTCTGGGAATGAGTTTTTCTTCAATAAGTAAAGATGCATCCAAATATGTCCAAGCTGCTACGATAAACACAAAACCCGGAACTATCAAACCGGTTACGAAACCTACAACAAATGTAATATCTGGGACAGAACTTGGAGAGACCTTTAAAGTATGTAACAATTCAACTAAAATAACACCTACAAAATCCTCAACAATCAAAGTATTTTCCTCGTTACCAACAATCACTTACAGCACAATTGCAAGCGCTTTAGATGCGGCAGAAAAAAGTAAAAAATCTATTGTAACAATCTCCATTTGCGAAGGTACATACACCGAAGACATAGAGATAAGCACAACAAAAAATGTGACATTCAAAGGTGAAGGGAAAGGAGTTACTATTAAGGGAACTGGTGATAAATATAGTATTTTTACTATCCAAAATGCATGTGGTTCAACTGATGCATTTTGTTACGGTAAAACGAATTTTGAGAATATTTCTCTAACGAAAGGAACAGCGCTTGCCACAGGCACTATAAAAACCATACCAAAAACAACTAAGACAACAAAGACAACTGATGAAAGAACTGTTGTAAAAGAGTATCCAAAAACCGGTATTATGATTGATAGCCCGGGATGGTGCAATACTGAACCTTGTTCAATTGATACAGCATATCTTAATATAAAAAAAGGTACCTTTAGCGGACTTAATAATGCGATTTATGTAAGAGGAAAGGTAGAAGTTACCGTTGATGGAAGCACATTCACAAACTTCCGAGGAGACTCGAAAGGAGTAGAAACCTCAGTAATACACGCCAATAGTGGTGGTGAAATCTCCGTAGCATCAGGCACTGCCGCAGAAACATGCGATTATTCGCTTAGTCCATTGATCACTCTCAAAAACGTATCTATGTACAATAATTCAGCTGGGATTGGTGCACTGTTTTTATCTGAAGGTTCAAGAATAATTCTCGATGGAGCAAAAATTTACAAAAACAAAGGTGCAATGCTTGGATATATCAATTCATGTAGTACTATCACTCTTACAAATAAAACAGAGTGGTACAGCAATACACCGACAAGTAATAGCTTGGCTTTATCAGGAGATTCTGAAGCTGTTATTGAGAATTCCACATTAAAAGATAATACCTCAGGTTGGTACGGTGCTGCACTTATGGGAGGTAGAAAAGTTACAATCTCAGGAAGTACATTCAGCAATAACAAGTCAGATAAAACTGGAGGTGCTTTATATTTCTCAGGGACATCGCTCACCAGCACAGGATCAATATGGTCAGGAAACTCACCGGACGATGTATTTCACAAAACTGAGAATAAAGCATATACATTTGGAACAAGCGACTTTAGTTGTGATACGAGCGGGTGTAGATAAAACTACACTCCGACCTTCTCTTTCACCTCAATCGTCTGACTCCCCCGCCTCACATCTCGATCATCAGGACTTAAGTCTGAATGTAGTAAAAGCTGAGGGAACTCCGCCTGTAATAAATGATGCATTTGATGGATCACTGCTCGCACTGTCGGATGCACTGTGCGCCCACTTCGAAGCTCAATCATATACTGCAATCCCGGCAGACCATACGTCCCCCGTACCCATACATTAAATCCCATTGCGACATAGTATTGTTTTATTTCCAAAGAACAATCGAGTGTATCAATCATCGCTTTTTGCTCGATGATAAGTTTCTCAGCCATTATCCTTGTTCCTTCAGGAAGCTGACTCAAATACCACTCACTAAATCCATGTTCAGTGGTCAAAAGTGGCATGCGGCAGACACCATTTCGATGCCGTTGCAAATCTCGAAATGATCCGAAATCAATTTTATATGTATATTGCACATCCCCAAGTTCACGCATAGAACCAGGCAACATACATTTACGCGGCCTACTTGAAATAGTGTCTTGATACTGGGCTAATTCCTCTGAACTAATATTTGTAGAGAATATCATATCCTCAGGTATAACTTTCGGCACAAAGTATGTATGTTCCTCAGCCATTGCTTTGGCATATGTATCTTCAACCTCAGTTGATTCAAAACAGAAACTACTTTGATATTTTTCTCGCAGTAGTTGAAGTAATTCTTCAGCCAAATTAGAAATCTCCGGCAATGGATGCCACCTCATTTGCGATAATTTATCCCACGCTTGCCGCAAATTCGTATGCCAACTGAGCTGTGTTGTAACCCCTGCCGGGAGAAATCCTCGCATAATATCAAAAGCCCAAGCCGCAAGAGCGCGTTCATACATACCCTCCTTTTCAGCCTCTGTTCGAGGACACGTCACCCTCAAATGTGCTTTCACGTTCTCCATCTGACTACAATAAAATGACATCCACCGCTCCATAATCGTATTAGAAATCGGCGTATTCAGTGGGTCGACAATTGCCTGCTTTGCATAATCAATATACCTCGAGCTCGTCTCCTGACCACAATAAAGAGGATTGTCCTGAACAGCCTTTGCTGCAAGCATACTCACACCCTCAATGAAGAGAGTTGTAGAGCCACAATCTGCAATACTTTTATGCCCATACCCAACATAGAACTGCGCCATAAACTTCCCAGATCCCACTTCTCTGACTTTCTTCGCATGTTCCTCAGCGCTCTGACTACTGCGTGAATACAAAGCTTGCATCATCGCAAGATCCTCAGGCGAGAATTCATCATATAAAAAGATGCGGGGATTTGGGGTGGTCATTGGTGTTTTTTATAAAAGTAACATATAGAAATAATCACTATGACAAATCAATGTCAATGAGGGTGTGGAAGAGTGGTTGACAAATCATATATATTTGTTAAAATAAGCTATAAATTTTACTGCCAACAAATGCTCTTCTCAATGAAAAGAGTGCCTTCGATATTATCTAACACAAAACCTAAAGAAAAGGCTGTTATTCAACAATCACCTATTTCAAATTTTTCAGAAACTTTAAAAACATATTTTGCACCAAGACTGATTAATTCTGACACATATGTTCAAGTGCAACCGGAGAAGAAAATAGACACACCAATTAAATTCACATCAAATAATCATGCACTTTGGTTAGGCAAGTTTCCTAACTCAATGAAAAAACGGAAAGGAAAAGAAGGGATATATTCTAAAACTCTTTTTCAAGCAGGTCTAACATATCTGAAACAACACATCACTAATCATGAAGATTGTGTTGTAATTATAAGTAGTTCTCTCAGTGAGATTATGAATGGGAAAGATGATGTGAAAGGATCTCTAACAGAAGAAGAAGCTAAGCTTACTTTAAAAACACTCTGGAAAAATATAGGGAAAGATCCTAAAAGTCTTACAGTTCATACCTTAGAAGAGCTCCACCCACATCTATTTTCTGAGCTAAGAAAACATTCTACGAATACCGGCACGGATTTATTTGCAGTATTTGCAGGCGATCCTCCTGAAACTTTATCTATTTCCGATGATAACCTAAGCTTTAAAATTGCCCATCTATTATTTCATGCAACTCAACAGGACCTATTTTTTCAAGGACTTTTTACTAATATGGTGCCTGAAAAAATAAAACATGATCTTGGCCCGCTCTTAGAACAAAGTTCTTCCGGTTATTATGGACTTATTGAAATTGCATGTCGATTAGCGGAGATTGCACAGGGACGGATTTATAATGGAGGTGCGGATAGGCAGAAACGTTATGACAATATTATCACAGCTATTTTATCAAGAAGTAATCAGAAGAAATGGAACACAGCATATAAAATGCTTTCGCCAATTCGAGATCTCATTGAAAATTATTCAACCTCTAATATTCGAAAAGACTTTTATATACTCGAAAAAGAAAATCCATATGAGAAGAAACATAATCTCATAACAAAAACAACACGAATAGCCCTTACCTCACTCCTTGGTGGAACTCTACTAACCGGTGTATATTTTCAAGGTCGAAAGGATGCCATCACAGAAGAATCAAAACTAAGCACTGCCATGATGGATGATGCTATTAATAAATATAAATATGCACATATCAGTGCCTCCGGATTTACCTATGCGTCAGACATAAGTTTTGCAATTAAATCTATCGAAGTTGAAAATCTAACCAAACAAATGGTTCAAGAATGTATTGCAATATACCATATACAGAAATCACAACGTGAAACAGCATCAATGCTATTAGATGCAATGATCAGACAATATATTCAAAGGTACCCTATTCTTTCGGCAGTCATGAAAGACACTACCAGTTCAAGACATTCACACCTTTTTAAAATAATCGAAGAAAACAGAACAACATTTTTAAATCACAATATTTATTTAGAGAATCCATTTGAAAGTTTTTTGCCTTATCTTGATGAGATTATTCATATTGACTATAAAAAAGAGACAGAAATTCCAAATACATCATCTGAAATACAAAACCGTGGTCTTAAATTGATTGGCCAATTTATAAAAGGAGATGAAAATCATAGTATATCTACAACAATAGACGGAAAAACAATCTATAAAGAGATTCATAAATTTAGAAAAAACAATCTATATCGTGATAAAACAGGAAAGTATTATTCATCATTAGAAGAGGATGATTCATTACTAACTACCCTTTCTACCATATTTGTATTTGATTATTTGATAGATGATATCAATGCCTATGATTTGAGATTCTTTACAAAAGAAATGGAAAGCCAAATGGTTGATTTTCAAAGTAAAGCAGAAGATTTACCTCAGATAAAAAAAACATGGAAAGATATGCAATACTACAATAATAAGATAATTTCTTTCAATGATACATTTGGCACATTCTCATACGAACTTGCATTTTATGAATATTATGATGAAAAAAAGTCACCCAATAGAGTACTCTTATCTCGAAAAAAAGGTGAATCAGAATTTCAATTAAAATTAACACTTGAAGTGTATAAACAGTATATGAAACACAATTCTACCAGAGTAAGCTATTATGGACCTTAAGAAAACATTTCCCAATTCATTTCAAACATTTGCCTCTGCATACTGGCAACTAATGGATTAGAAATACGAATCCCTCGAATCTCATGTTTCGTATCAAAGAAACAGATTTTTTGGTTATAAAGGAAACATGCACTTTCAAACATAAATTTCTCCGGCAGAAGGATCGTTTTTCTTAAATTAGTCTTATCTTTTTTCTGGAAATCACGAGCCTCAGGGGTATCTTGCATAAGTAACCTTACAGTAATGCCTTTCTTTACACGCCTTTTTGTCCACTGCATTTCGTATTCAGGCTCAAATACATGTAAGAAAGTATCAAGATGTACCCATACAAGGATTTCCTTAGGTTCTTCTCTCAGTTGTTCCTCATACATTTCTCTTACACCTTCCTTTCCAACATAATAATGAAGCCCAATTCCCTCGCCTTTTTGCATTGACGTAAGATCATCTACGAGTTGAGTTGCAAGTCCTAATTGTTGTTTTTTTGTATGAATCAATTTACTCACATCATCCACAACATAGAAAGTATCTTTCCCCTGTTGAAAACGAATTATGTAATTTTGCTTTAAAAGGCTTTCCAGCACATCATACATGGTTGTACGATTAATATGTGTGATACGTGCAATTGTTGAGCTTGCCGCAGCACCTATAGTATTGAGCGCAACATAAACTTTTGCCTCCTTTTCTGAGAAGCCAAGTAATTGAAGTGATTGTTCTGTATGCATAAATCGTATTAGTGTCGAAGGATTTCCACACAAATATTATACAACATATATTGATAAATTGTCAAAAAACTATTACATTAAAGTCAAATAAAGTTAAGAAAAATAAATTCCGCATTAGTGTGGAAATAAATCGACAAAAAGGAGAAAGTAAATGTTACGCAGTATCATTCTCAGTCTATGTATCCTCTCTGGAGTATTTGTTTCAGGAGCCTCCGCCCAAGAAACATATAGATTCGGAAGTCTGGATTCAAATATTGTATTTCGCATTACTGCTCCACTAAACAATGGAGACAGTATTAGTTTTACAAACCTGAATCTGTTTCGTGGCCCAAAACCTTCAAGCACGTACCTATATGCGCACTACAACTTTAAATTGGGAGATATCACAGTTTCCCCTGGTATTGGAATAAGTGCCGATGGATATGAACAAGGTTATAGCCCGATTCTCTCTGCAAGAGTTTTTGGAAAACTTGGCCCAGTTTTCTTACTGGGACAGGCAGATGGGTATTTACTTCCATCTGGGAAACTTAGTGGACTCTTGGTTGCGTATGCTAGTTGGAAACCGTTTGACGGGATCCCACTACATATTGGAAGCGAAAACGCACTCACGGAAAGGATGGCATACCTTGGCCCAGAAATCGGGTATACAATAGGCTCCGTAAGCCTTGTGTACCAACATGTCTTTGGGGTCTGGAACTTTCCTCAAAACAATCCACGTTTGATTATGCGGATTGTGATGTAAATATGGTATCTTACCCGAAAACAAGGGTAAGATACCATATCAATAAGATATTTGAAATAAAGGAGAAAAAACCATAATGATAAGCATAGATTTTGTGTATGCTCCATCCAAGGACAAAAACGAAAATTGGTCGATGGAGGCACCATTAGGTCCACTTGCTGTAATTTCTTCATTGCCGCAAGATCTACGAAAAAATGTGAGATTTCTCGATAGTACGATCTTAACAACAACAGAAATTAAACAGTCGTTAATCCAAAGAAAGGCAGATGTTGTTGCATTTAGTTGTACAACATTTAACTATGAAAAATCTCTTGATCTTGCTGATATTGCGAAGAAAAACGGCTCAACGACAGTATTTGGAGGAATCCATATTACTTACCGTTGGACTCAAATTTTAGCAAAGATGTTAGCTGGAAAACGTCCAATTAACTTTCTTATCCCAAATTTTGGAGAACCTACATTTTATCCACTGATCAGATCAATTCTTGGAGAAATACCAATAACTGATGTTCCGGGAATAATGTATATAAATAATGGAAAATCAATTATCCAAAATCCAAAAAAAGTGAGCCGAAGAGAGGATCCTCTTCAAGAACCATTAGATTTTAGTCTCATTGATTTTCCTTCATATCATAAAAAGTATGTAGGAATAGGTAATCTAAAAAATGTCTCAGCGCCTAGTAGCACCTATACAGAACGTGGCTGTGCTTATTCTGGCGCTGTAAAATGCACTTTTTGTTCAATTGAAGAAATTAATCAGAAACGATCGGCACGTTTAGTTTCTGCGGATGTGAAAACATTAGTAGAGACATATCATGCAGATCACATCAGGATTAATGATGGAGATTTTACTGCCAGTTTATCACATATGAAAAATATGGCTGTAGCAATAAAAACTGCTGTTTCAGATTTTGAAAATCCGCCTAGCTTCTATTGTTTTACACGAGCAGACGAATTGAATATTGAACGAATAGAAATTTTAAAAAGTTTCAATGTTTGTTCTGTATTCATTGGATATGAATCCGGAAGCAAGGAAATGTTAAAAGCAATGCACAAAAACACAACACCCGAACAAAATCTGCAGGCAACAATATTACTCAAAGATTATAATATTGATGTGGCTTGTGCGGGTTTAGTCTTGGGTGGAGTTGGTGAAAACCAAAAAACCTTAGATGAAACCCTAAACTTTGTCCAAGAGTTATCACTTGTGAAAAATACAGTTTCGTTGGTGGCAACACCACTTATTCCTCTGCCGGGAGCACCTGATTTTAACAATCTCATTAAAACTATTAAAATCCATAATCCAAGTAGGGGTATTGAGTTAGAAAACGAAGATATATTTGACTTACGAGAATTGATCGAACTGTGGAATAGACATTTCTGTTCTACGAGTTTATCAAATGTTATACAAGTTTCAAAACAAATCGAAGAAATTTTTCCCATTGGGATAAGATTTCTTAAAATGTGAATTTTGGAAACTACACAGCGACTAGCAATAGTCGCTGTTTTTTTATTATTTTTTACTATTCTCATTAAATATCAATGAGTTTCACTATTATTTAAATTTCCGAAACGGATATTTCCCAATACCTGTATTTATCTATTACTATACTGTATACTTTTACCATATCAGATATTTTTGCATTTCAAAAGAAATGTCCTAAACACCATAAACATGTCATTTACCGCCATGGGGCTCTCAGCTCCACTACTCCGCGCCCTTACAGAAAAAGGATATGAAGTCCCGACACCGATTCAAAAAGATTCCATTCCGCATATACTCAAAGGAAAAGATGTCCTAGCCAGCGCTCAAACCGGTACAGGAAAAACCGCAAGTTTTACCCTGCCCATGTTGCAAATTTTGAGCGAACGCCCAATGCACAATACACAAAAACGCCCCATTCGAGCGCTTGTTCTTACTCCCACAAGAGAACTCGCAGCACAAGTGGAAGAAAGCATTTATACGTACGGGAAATATCTGCAACTGCGCTCTACTGTCGTCTTTGGTGGAGTTGGAATTGTGCCACAAATTCAAAAACTCCGAAGTGGTGTTGATATCCTCGTTGCTACTCCAGGTCGCCTCATGGATCATATTTCTCAGGGGAATATCAATTTGAGAGAAATTGAATTTTTTGTTCTCGATGAAGCAGATCGCATGCTCGATATGGGATTTATTCATGATATCCGAAAAATCCTGAGGTTATTACCGGTCAAAAAACAGACCCTTCTTTTCTCTGCGACTTTTTCAAAAGAAATCAAAACATTGGCAAATGGGCTCCTGCACGCGCCTGTTACAATAGAAATCTCACCAGAAAAAACCACAGCTGAACGTGTTTCGCAGATTATATACAAAGTCGATAAAAAAAATAAGCGAGCGTTACTTTCCCACCTCATTCGCACGCACCATTGGAAACAAATACTTGTGTTTATGCGAACAAAACATGGAGCTAATAAGTTGGTCACCCAACTTGAGCAAGATGGTATTACAGCTTTGGCGATTCATGGGAACAAAAGCCAAGGCGCGAGGGTGAAAGCGCTGAGTTCATTTAAGGACGGGAAGATTCAGGCGCTGGTAGCAACTGATGTTGCTGCAAGAGGACTCGATATTGATGACCTGCCTCATGTGATCAATTTTGAACTCCCGAATGTCCCGGAGGATTATGTCCATCGAATTGGGCGAACCGGCCGTGCCGGAAAAGAAGGAATCGCTATTTCACTGGTTTGTGTGGATGAATTCGAGTTTTTAAGAGATATTGAGAAATTGTTAAAAACGAGTATTCGTAGTGAGGTGTTGAAAGGATTTGAGCCGGACCCGAGTATTAGAGCGGAACCTATTGTTATGGGCGGTGGTAGAGGTGGAAACAGAGGGGGCCATCATCAACAAAGAAGGTCTTTTGAGAGACCGAAGCAAGTGCCAAATAATAAAAATAGGTTTGGGAGGAGATAAGTTTGTTGTTACAATTTTACAACAGAATCGCTACAGAAAGCCTTTTTTAATGTTGGAGATGTGGTACTTTCTTCTGAGTATTAAATTACTCATAACGAAATGAAGAAGAATTATTGGAAAATGAATACATGTTCTGGGGAATACCAATAACAAGAAATACAAAAACAGGACTGTATTACTTTCCTTTCACGTTTCAAAAAAGACTCAATAACAATGCATTACTGTCACAAATGAGACTTTTTGACAGTAAGAGATTATTACAAAAGATAGGTACGGTTGATAAAAAAACTTTTCAAAATATAAAACAAAAGATCAGAGAATTTCTTTCCTCCAATCTTTAATCTTAAATTGTAAGGGGAACGAGATCTTTCCCCGAGGCCGAAGCCCATATTAATGAGAGGAAGAAAATAATTTTCTACTCCCAAGATCCAATGAATTGGATGATTGTAGTCTATACAGATTTATAATGTTAGCAAGAATTTTATTTTCCATTTTTCTTCATCTCCCCCTCCACCGCCTCCAAAGTCAACTGCAACAACTCCACCTCTGTCTCCCCCTCATCAAAATTATGCCCGGCACCTTTCACAACATGCGACGTGGCATTTTTCGCAACGCTCTGGTACGCCTTCATCCCATTTAACAACTCACCATCTCCCGCATAAATCAAAGTCAACGGCACATCAAGTTCAGAAACTTTTTTTTCATAATCCATCAAAGACACTTCCTTCAACATTTTTTTCGACAGAAGAGCCCCAAATCCACAATCAAGCAAAACAGCATCAAACTTAGGGACATCCGGACCCTCAAGATATTTAGTAATATTATGCGACCCGTCCCAAAAAATCACCTGATCAAACCCCGTTTGATTCGCATGAACAATACACAGCGCCCCCATACTATGCCCCACTACAACAATATGCGAACTTCCTTTTTTCCTCACATAACTACAGAGAACATCAATATCATGCCCCTGATCTTTCATAGACGAAGTATGTAGCTTGCGCGCATCGTGTTCCCAAGAATACAGATTGTACCGAACAGTTGCGATCTTGTGCTTCTCAAAAAGCCTCGCTGCATTGTAATATTTGGACTCGAGAGAGGAACTGGTAAGACCATGCACAAAAATCACCGTCGGCCAGGAGTATTCACCGCGGTGAGTGCCGTAGATTTTCTTTTTGGATGAGGTTGGGATGTTGAGGGGGTGGGACATTGGAGAGAAAAATATTATATTCGCGAATATTGTAGTAGAATTATGAAAAGAAAAAAGTTGGAAATACAAAATTCACATGCATTTATTTACTCAAATTTATTGACAAAGAACTAATAAAACATTTAAATACTATCAATATAAAAATTGAAGGAAGTACATCTATGTCACTCTCTTGCGATGAAACTGGAAAAACAATTATGGGTGGAGACACCTTCTATGCTGGAACTAGAGACGATGTTCGCTGGTATAAAGCTTTAAGTGCTAGTGTTATTGATTCAATACCTACTAGCAAAAGAAGTTCGACACCAAGAAAAAAAGGAGAACTTGGTGCAGATATCCATAAAGCAAGTGGTGAAGGAGGTGGGTTCACTGGTGCTGTACAAAATGGTGCTTGGAGTCTTGATGAATTTTTATTCTCAATTGATACCGACACTGTAAATGAATTCCTACCTAGAAGCTACAGAGCCTATACGTAACTAGGTTCTGATTGGGTAATTATCATGATAATTACCCAATCAGAACCATTTCCCTATGAAAGAAAAAATAATTTCAAATAGCCCCATTCCGAGGCTATCAATATGAGAAACTATTTAAGTGCTTATTTCAGCAATAATTTTCTCATCTTTTTTGAGTTTAAACGAACGCTTTTTATATTGGTAAATCAAATGTCCCCAGAATCTAATTGCTATAGTGGGATATTTGTCCTTCGCAGCATCATCTGATTCTGCATCAAAATAATGTAGATCATTTTTTGCATCAGAAGAGTCATTTCTCAGACTCATTTCTATACAGTATTTTGGCATTATATCTCCTGTCCTATATTTTTTAATTTATTTTAAAAACATTATATAATTAAATTATATAATGTCAAACAACAATAAACCTCAGAGCGAAATGCTGTATTGCAACATTACAAGAACATAGTAGATTAATTTAAAATAACTTAAGAAATAAAAGGAAAAATAGAAATGCTACGTATTCCAAAACCATGTGTCCCAACAAAGAATACTCCATCCAGTGTTTATTCACTTCGTGGCAAAGTGGTGGAACACAGTGTGAAAGTGTCAGGATGGTGGATTTTTAAAACAAAAATACCAATTTGTATCATTCAATTGAATGAAGAACAAGTGTCAATCTTCAACAAGATTGCGCAAACAACTATGTTAGGCTATGGAGGAGATGAAAGAAATTATCACAAAGGAATTGAATCACTGCTAAAAATCGGTATGCCAGTAGAACAATTAGGAGAATACGCGGTTGGAGCTGAGATTGGAATTTCTTTTAAGTACAGTGGCCCATTAGAGCAATTCTTTAATGGAAGTGAAACACTGAGGGTGATCAAGTTCAAAGTAATTGATTCCGATGCTATACTTGAAAACGAAATACAAGAGAAGCCACCAGCTTGATAACGATACAAATAAAAGGGACTGATACCATTGGTAACAATCCCTTATTTTTTTATTAACTCAAACAAATGAATTTCGGTTTTTGTAAATTTAATATGACTGTCCAATGATAAGATGCTCTAAACATCTGAGACAAACCCATATTTTATCAAAACTTCTACTACGCATAGCGGGAATTGTAGGAATATCACACCTGACACAATGTCCCTCTCCACACCGTTTTTGTTTTTCCCAATGTCTTTCCCTCATTTGCTCTTCTGAGCGTGTGTTTCCAGCCATTATTTATTTTCTTTCTGTTCTATAATTTTTTTAAGATTGTATTCATGTTGAGCTTTATAATTTTTAATCAAAAGCATCATTATTGTTTTTGTATCTTCATTAAAATTATGACAATCATTTGTAATATAATTCTCTGTTTTTTCAGCATCATCCAGAGATCTAATTTCTGCGTTGGTAAACATATAATCTGCAAAAGAATTATTCGTATTACATAATACACTTAATTCATAATAGGATATATCCTCACCTGTTAAAATTGATTCTAGATGCAATGAAAATGGTGTGCCTCCATCTAATACCGCTACCAATCTCAGGGCGATAAGTAGTGCATCCAAATGGCTGGAAAACATATCAAAAGGATTCAGAAAATTAACGGAATTATTCTTTTCCACCATTGCTAGTAGGAACCGAATATCTCCAATGTTAAAGTTTTGAGAAATCTCAAGACTTGGTAATGAATACCCTTTCCCTAATTCAAGAAATTTTGACATTATTATACCTGTCCTATATTTTTTATTTACTTTTAAAAACACTATATAATTAAATTACAAAGTGTCAATTTAAAGAATAATCCTTTCCAGCAATTCAGGAAACTCCTCTGTACCCATATCGCCAAGCGTATAATGCCCACGTCCCTTCAATTCTATAACCTCCCCGCCTAATGCTTTGTGAAAAATTTTCAAACTTTCCTTTCCTTCATCTTCTTCGTCATCGGCAGTAAACATGATAATCTCAACTACGCGAGATTTTATACTCTCATCTATAGGATAGGTGTAAAACTCTTTTTTCAACTCATCGTCTTGATCTGGTATTTTCCACGGTGCAACAAGGACAAGTTTAAAAATTTTCTTCTTTGTTTCCCCGAGCCACCGAACAAGAAAAGCACATCCGCAACTATGACCAACCAAAATCGTCTTCTCACTAACTTCATATTTTTCAAATTCTGTTTTGAATTTTTGATAATCCGGTTCCCATGGATCAGGCATGAGCGGCGTTTCAGTTTCAATCCCTGCAGATATAAGATTACGTTTAAGCCACGGAATCCAATGTTTATTGTATGTCCGAGTTGCAGGATTCATTGCCTTTTCAGCATTTGACGGACAGCCATGAATGATTATGCAATTTGATTTATTATCTTCCATATTTTTTTATACTAAATGAATGTATACACTATCAACACTTGTTAGTATACTTCACTCTGGCGCGATGACAATAACACCCCTCCCCTTTATTGAAAAGCTTCAATTGTCGGTATTAATTTTTTACGTAGTTCCTCCTCAATACTCTTATGATCTTCTGAAAAGAACTCAATAATCTCAGAAGTATTTTTTACCTCCTTCACTATATGAAACCTTCTATAGTTATCTCTATAATAAATTCTACCCGTATCTCTTGCATACTCATCATCAATAATTTGAAATGATAGCGGATCTGCATTTGCTATAACCCTTCCATAAAAGTAAACATGACTCTTATCTTTCGCATAGTAGTCACCTGAATAGTCGAACCCACTCTTAGGATCACCGATCAGCACAAAAGAGTTATAGTCTATATTTTGTATTGTTTCACATTTAGTCGATATTCTAAAGGCGTCCGGCCCTGTCCAACTACAAATATAAACATTATTTTTATCTTTTACATAATCTCTGTTTAAGACTTCAAAAGTTTTTGGGTCAGCTCCTAATATCTCTTGCTTTTCAACAGCACAATTATCACACCCACGCCCTCCATGAACCTCATAAAAAACATGATGATTATTCTTAAAATAATGCTCTCCTGTTAGCGGATACACAGATAATTCCACAGTTGGTCCCTGGAAGGGATCTATAAAAAAGAAGAGTCCAAATACCAACAAACAGAGGATACTTACTCCAATAATTTTAAGCTTTTTTTTCATGATATTGAGAATATTCATTCAGTCCTAATAAGGAAACTATAATGCGATTATTGTTTAAATCTAGTTTTGGTGGAGATGCCGAGAATCGAACTCGGGTATAACAATGCCCCATATATCCTTCTACAATCATAGTTTACTTTGGGTGAAAGACAGAGGGATAAAAAGAAAACAAAAGCCCCAATATCTTCTATGAGAAAAATTGTCGATCATGCATTCTCCCACAGCATAAATGCAGACCTATCCTCTGTGTTGCGCCTGTACGAATCAGAGGAGTCGTAAGTACAGACGTTGCCGAAATTAATCAGCGTGAGTTAAAACTAATTAGGCAGCAACTGGAGAATATCCAAATGCAGACGCTAAAAGGTCATTAGCTCGAGCAAAAGTGTTTTTTGCGTTTAGGTTTGTTATTGATAGTTATGGTGTTCAATAACAGAAAACACCAGATTGCGAGACATACAGTTACAGCGTTGCCAGCGAAACCATGTCATCCCCATATTTCAATGAACATGTGTATTGTAGTACAAATTGAGGAAAAAGCAACACAAAATAAGAACTTCCATTCTTAAAACTAATGATATTTCGCTATATTTAAAGCCATGTTTCATACAAATATATTTTAGTGTCAATTTGAATTTACATCAAATGCATATTTAATGTAAATTCAAATTATCATTATTTTTCAAACACAAATACAGTACATCCTGAAGATTCTCTAACATTTCCTCCTCAGTCCTACCCGCCGCATAGCAACTCTGAACAGCAGAAATAGAGCCAATAAACATACCATCTTCATCTTGTTCAACAACTATTTCAAATAATTGTTCCTTCATGCTTTTAGTAATTAGATCATTATCTCACCTTCAATAACTTCACCCCACCTCTCTGAACTACACTCGCCATCATCCCTTTCTGGATCTTGATCCTCCCTCCCGGACCCACAACCACATCCCACTTCCGCCTCTCATCCACATACAAAATCCCGCGTTCCATAAGCTCTTTTGGCACGATCTCCGTACTCTTCCTCCCTTGCACCACATCAAACTTCACCGAAACCAGCTTGGACAAATCCATCCCCTCTTTCTTTTGCACATCAATATGAATCCCCAGCGTCTTCTCGAGTTTCTGAATATTCGCGCCACCCTTCCCGATAAACGAAGGAATCTCTCGATCATCCATCCGGAGTGAAATACTACTCGCGCCCAAAACCTCAATATCATACGGCGTCCCGATGATCTCCGATAACTTACGCTTAATCTCCGGCAACTTGTGAGAAAGCTCAGCAATCCCCTCCTCAGACTGTTTTTTCGCCTTTGGAATATCAATCACCACAACCTGATCACTAAACGTATAAATCTCAAACAATTCTTTTTCAGTAAAGAAATCATAAATCATAATACAAGGCCTCGCCATATCCGAGTCCGTCATCCCCACCGGCACTTTCACAGTGGATGTGAGCGTGTACACCTCCGCAATCCCACCATCTTTAATAAAAATCACCGTATCAATAACATGCGCGATCATACCAAGCTCAATCTTGCCAATACACCTCTGGATCGCATCTATAGCTCGTTCCGCATGCACCACACCGACCATTCCTATCCCCGTCAAACGAAGATCTTTAAACAACACAAAATCCTCAGGGTTTCGGATCTCATCAAAAAACGTATAATCCGGTCTCGTCAGAAGGAGCAAATCCCGAATCGTATTCGTCGAAGAATGGCTCAAACTATACTGCGTCACTCCTGCCGGAACATGCAAGTCCCTCGGAACCTCTATTGTTTTAATAATTTTATTTTGTGCATAATACAGCTCGCAAAGCGCCTGTGCAAAAGTTGATTTCCCATTTCCGGGGGCTCCTGCAATAAGCACTCCTTCAGCTTTCCCTTTAAATCTCTCCAAAAGCTTAGGATCCAAATCATAATCCCCAAGTGCCAATCGCTTAATCGGCCGCACTACGGTAATCTCAATCTCTTTTGAAAGTGGTGGAAACGTAATCACTGTTCGCATATCATCGATCTGCAGTACTTTCACATACTTGCTTTCTTGCTCCAAAAATGCGGTATCAGAATGTTCTACAACGATGAGTAGCTCTGAAATCAACGCCTCTAATTCAGCCCTTGATAATGCTTCTTCATGTTCCAACACCTTCAGATCCCAAGCACCGGGACGACCCACCTTAACCAATGGCTTCATATTTTCCTTCAAATGCACACTCATCACTGATTCAGAGAAATATTTGGAAAGTTGAGATTTCATAAATTCATAAATAGTTATTATCAAAACCATACCCTCTTTTTTTAAAGAATCAAGAAAGGTTTTGTATACAATTTGTATGCAAAATATAAAATAATCTGAATACAATTTTTTAGCAATGAACACTTTTTTGACTCTAAAAAATCATTACCAATAGATAATATACGAAGATGTTATGAAAATAATCTAAGGCTAAAAAGCGCTTTTCCCTTTTGTTCTTGCACACTCTCAATTCGCAAACTATACTCTTGATATAACCTCTTCAACTTAAAAATAATAATCATATGTCCAAAGAAAGAACCATAGCGAGTATAGACATCGGTAATTATAAAATACGCACAGCCATAGGTGTGCTGACACAAGACAAAAAAGTGCCGAGTGTTGTGGGTGTTGGAGTTTCTCCTTCTACAGGTATGCGAAGGGGGCAGGTAATAGATGTAGAAGAAGCTATCAACAATATAACAGCTTCACTTGAGGAAGCAGAGCGGATGGCAGGTGAACCAATCAATCACGTATTCATAGGAATAGGTGGTCACCATATTGACGCTGTTGAAGCCAAAGGTGTCATCGCAACACAAGGTGAAGAAATCATTGAATCAGACGTAGCACGAGTATTAGAAACAGCCCAAGCAATCTCCATCCCTTCCAACAAACAAGTTATTAAAATCATTCCAAAATTCTTCTCAATCGACAACCAAAGAGGTGTCAGATATCCGGTTGGAATGATCGGACGAAAATTAGAAGTGGAAGCACACATTATATCAGGCCAATCTGCAACTATAAAAAATATTGAAAAATGCGTTCACGAAGCAGGAGTTGATATCGATGATATTGTACCAAATACACTAGCCGCCAGTGAAGCAGTTCTCTCCAAGAGACAAAAAGAACTTGGAGTTGTAGTAATAGATATCGGTCACGGAAGCACAAGTATGGCTGTGTATGAAGAAGGATCTTTAATCCACACCGCTGTCCTCCCCCTTGGTGGAGAAAACGTCACCAATGACATCGCTATTGGAGCAAGAACAAGCTTAGACATGGCTGAAAAACTTAAAAACGAATATGGTACATGTGCAATCAAAGAAGTCGACCCAAAGCAAAGCATCAACATGAAAGATCTTGGAGGAACTGATGAAAAAATAGAACGATCATATATAGCTCAAATAGTCGAAGCGAGATACTACGAAATATTGATCATGGCCCGCAATGAACTACGAAAGATCCGACGTGAAGGAATGCTCCCAGCAGGAGTAGTCTTCACCGGAGGAGGATGCAAATGTCATGGTCTACTTGACCTAGCCCGAGATCTCCTCTCCCTCCCTGTCCAGATCGGATTCCCACACGAAACATCAAGTGTTATTGAGCAAGTGGACGATCCATCTTTTGCCACCTGCGTCGGCCTTCTCGTATGGGGAGCGCGCATGGAGCCTGCCAAGTATGGCTTCAACTTCTCAATGAAAAACTTCGATGCCGTAAAGGGCGCCTTAGGCAAAGCGAAGAACATGTTTACAAAACTTTTACCTTAACCATAAATATTTCTTTATTATTATTTAACTTTACTAACCGTATGAAACCGAGAGCAAATTCAAATGACGATGCACTAAAGAATGTATTTATCTCCTCAAATATTAAAAAACGTTCTATGGAAGTAACTCCTGACATGCACCCTATTGCCAAGATCAAAGTGATCGGAGTTGGTGGTGCCGGTAACAACGCAGTCAATCGTATGATTGAAGCCGGTGTGGAAGGTGTGGAATTCATCGCAATCAACACCGATGCACAGGTACTCTTCAACTCACAAGCTGATGTGAAGATCAACATTGGTAAGGCAACAACACGAGGTCTTGGAGCAGGTGCCAATCCTGAAGTCGGAGAAAAAGCAGCACAAGAAAGCTCAGAGGAACTGAAAGCTGCTATCGACGGAGCGGATATGGTCTTCATTACCTGCGGACTTGGTGGTGGAACAGGTACTGGTGCAGCTCCAGTCATCGCACAAATCGCCAAAGATTTAGGAATCCTCACTGTTGGTGTGGTTACAAAGCCGTTCTCTTTCGAAGGAAAACAACGATCAGCCAAAGCTGCTATGGGATTTGAAAATCTTAAGAACAGAGTTGATACATTGATCACTCTTCCAAATGACAAGATCTTGACTATCATTGATAAAAAGACTCCACTTACAGATGCATTCTTGGTAGTTGATGAAATCCTACGACAAGGTGTCCAAGGTATCTCTGACCTCATTACTGTTCCTGGTCTGGTTAACGTCGACTTCGCTGACGTACGATCTATCATGAGCAATGCAGGTTCAGCATTGATGGGTATTGGATACGGTACGGGTGAAAACCGAGCCGTTGAAGCAGCCCGCAATGCGATTGATTCCCCTCTTTTGGAATTATCTATTGGAGGAGCGCGAGGAGTTCTCTTCACCATTACCGGTGGAACAGACCTCTCTATGTACGAGGTGGATGAAGCGGCGAAAATCATTACCGAGGCAGCCGATCCTGATGCAAATATTATCTTCGGTGCAGTGATCAACGAATCATACACCGGTGAAATGAAGATCGCAGTGATTGCTACCGGATTTGATGAAGATACAAATAAGACACATTCACAGAGGATCTCTGTAGTGAAAACGCCGGGAATGCGCACTGGGAACGCTATGGGCGCGGGCGCTAGAGACGCTGTTGTTGGACAACCTATGCAAAATTATAGTAATATGGAACCAGCTATATCAACGCAAATGTCACAACCAACTATGCCAAAAGACCCCGTGAGTAACCATCAGCCTCACAACCCTTTTCAGGTACCACCTAGGACTCCTGAGAAAGAGCCGATGAATGTGATGAATAACCAAGAGGAGGATCTGGATGTACCTGCGTTCTTGAGGAATAAGATTAAGTAAGGGGGGAAGAAAATAATATAGAATTTTAAAAGAGGCATACCTGATGCCTCTTTTACACATGAATAATATTCAAACTAGTTCAATTTTGTTTGATAGTATTACTACCATTGTGTCTATAATGATTCTCCTCATTATTCACCTCCACTTTCTATTAGAATTTTGAACCTGTTTATTTAATTTAACTATCACGTCAGACATTTGTCCTGTTATCTTAACAATTTCATAAACAAGCTGTTTTTGTGTTTTCATCTGTTTACGAAGCTGTATAATTTCTACTTGCTGATTCTGAGAGATACTTTGAAGCTCATTTGTAGAATTTTGTAGTTCGGCAATTTCTAAATTTTGCCCAACAATACATATTCCAAACATGATCAAAATGAATACACAAGCCTTAAGAACATATTCCATTATCCACTCGTGCCAAAAACTCGATAACAATTCTTTCTTAAACATAATTCACCCTTACTTCTTATTTTTTTCAGGAACAATTCTCTCTAATATTTTCACAATTTTATCCAGGTTTTTTTCGACGTGAACAAATTTTTGCTCTTGTTGATCTACCTTTTTTTGTAGCTCAATCACATTTAAATGTAACGAAATACTGTCAAAAAGTAAAAATAATAAAAATACAATCAAAAATATTGATAAAAACATCTTGATCAATTTTTCTCTACTAGACATATAACAACTCCTCTTTTTTTTAAAACCTAAATTACACAATTAATCAAAATTGTCAACCTACTCCACAAACTCCACCTCTTCACACAACTCCACCCCAAACTTCTCCTTCACTCTCTTCTTAATCTCCCCCGCCAACTCCTGCACATCCTGCGACTGCGCTTTCCCCTTATTCATAAAAAAATTCGCATGCAACTCCGAAATATATGCATCATGCACCTGCATATTTTTCCCGCCAACATGCTCCACCAAATAACCCGCAGACTGCTCCTTCGAAGGATTCTTAAAATACGAGCCACCTGACTGACCCCACGGCTGTTTCGCTTTTCTCGCTTTTAACATCGACATCATCTCCTCTCCAATCTTCTTAGGATCCCCTCCCGGTTTTAATTCAATGGTTGCTTCTACAATGAACTCACGATTACCCTTCAACTTACTCCATCGATACCCGTACTCAAAATACTCCCTGCCCACAGTCTTCAATTTCAAATTCTCATCAAGTATAACCGCCTCCACCAAAAAATCCCCCAACTCACAATTCGGAACCCCTACATTCCCTCTCACCCCCGCGCCAAACGTGCCGGGAACCCCCTGAAGTGGAGCCAACCCAATCAGTCCATTCTCCTTCGCCGTCTTAATCACCGACGCCAAAATCACCCCCGACTCCGCGATAATTTTATCTCCCTCAACCCTAATACCCCGCATTTCATTTTTAATCACAAGCCCATCAAACCCTTTACTCGACACAAGCACATTGCTCCCACCTCCTAAAAAAAACACAGGAATCTTTTCATCCCTCGCAATCTGCAAAGCATCCATCACTTCTTCTCTTTTCGTCACCACCAAAAAATACTTAGCAACACCTCCGATCTTAAACGAAGTAAACGGCGCGAGCACTACTCCTTGCTGCAAATTTGGGAAATGTTCGATGAGTTTTGTCATTACACTTGGGGTCCCCTATTTAAAAAATACATCTCAACAAAAAGCACTGAAGCGAAGAGTAGCAAGATATTCCACCACGTCGCCACATCCAAAATCGCAAGTCCGAAAAATCCCAATAAAAATCCTGTTAGCAATACTCCCTGCCGAAGTGCAATAATAAAGTGAAAAACGTATGTTTCATTTCTGAAAACAAACATCCTAACAATTGCTCCAATAAGCGTAAACATTGATGAGAAAAAAATCAGTGACGACATAAAAAACAAAAATATTGATAACCAACCCGTATCCTCAAGTGGGCTCAGTCTCGTCAAAGTTGAAAATAATGCAATCCCACCAAGAAGCATCGAGAGCGCTAATGCAATGAGTGTGTGTTGTTTCATTAGATAAGAGTTTTAAGTAATGTTGCAAGTGTTCGGAAGTCAGTTTCAAGCGTTCCCCGCTTTCCTGGATTATAGAGAGCCACAGCAGGATGATAACATGGGAAAATTATTGGTTCATTTACCTTTCCATTTTGAGGTATCCCATGAACCTCTGCAATTTTAGCATCCGGTAAAAATTTTGCGAGAGAAAATCTACCGAGTGTCACTATTATTTTCGGTTGAATTATTTGAATTTGGCTATCAAGAAAATTCTTACAACTTTTGATTTCTACTTCCTTTGGATCCCGATTTTCCGGAGGACGACATTTCACAATATTCGTAATGTATATTCTTTCTCGGGAAAGCCCAACCAAACTCAACAATGTATCCAAATACTTCCCTGACCTTCCTATAAAAGGTAATCCCAATTTATCCTCCGTCGCCCCCGGAGCCTCTCCCACAATCATGATCTCTGCTTTATCCGTCCCCATCCCCGGTACATAATGTGTATTACCTTTATACAAACTACACTTTTTACACCCATCAATTTTGTTATGG
>CAYGEY010000002.1:0-67065 GCA_964349065.1 uncultured Candidatus Peribacteria bacterium
TTTCTTTTATTACTCCTATATTTAAAGTCAAAATTATACTCGAAGCGTTTGAATTTTTTCTTTATTATTTTTCGCAAATTTCACACACCACATATCTTTCCCATGGAGAAAAATCGTGAATGTTGCCAAAGAGAGTCCAAAGTCACGAACACCGATTGCGGTAAAGCCCATCAATGCGGCAATACCAAAAAGGTGAAGCGAAAGTAGAAGGGCAACTGGTCGAACAAAAATCCCAATCGCCAAAAGTATCGATGCACATATTTCAAATACTCCGTTTGCATACACCATATACGTCGCATTAATTCCCATGTTGGTGATAAATTCAGGAATATAAGTTTCCCACATTCCCGGCTTTAATACCTGGTTGATACCAAACCATAAAAAAACTAAACACATCGCTATACGAAGGACCGGAGCTGAGTATTTTTGCATATTTTCCATTATTTAGATAGTTTACCGATATAATATTTTTTCATAACAGTTTCCGGTTTTTGCTGGCCACTATGTTGGGTATTAAATAAAGCAGAACCGTCTTTTCCACAAAGAAGTAAAATCTTTACTGCACCCCCCGGATGTTTATCAACCCAATTCGTAAGGTCATATACACCACCATTAATAACTGAATAACAACTTGCTGCACCTGCATGTTTTGCAACTTCAGCCATGGTATATGAGCCGGCAGTTGTTGTTGTAGAAGCTGGAGTTGTTGGAGTTTTTGTTATGGTAGTCGTGGTGGTCGCCGCAGGAGTAGTGGTGGTTATTGTTGCAGTATTTGTCGTAGTCGGCTGAGCCGTTGTTGTTGTGGGTGCTGTAGATGTGGTAGGAGTAGTTGTAGTCGCTGGAGCAGAAGATGTAGTTGATGTCGTAGGCGCAGTAGTTGTCGGCGCTGTCACAGGAATCGTACTCGTTGTCTCAACCGTTGTCCCAGTACTAGTTGTACCTGTAGACGTGGTAGATATAGTTGATGACTCCCCACAAGACGTAAGTGCCAGCATCAAAGTCATCAAGGCAAAATATTTTTTCATTGTTCAAAAAGTTAGGGATAAAACAATTATTACTTGTTTAACCTTTTTTATATGAATTGTAAATGAATTTTATCGTACAACCACATTTTGGGCATACCTTTTCGCAATCTTTTCAAACCTCTGCATCTCATCTTCTGTGAACGAATCTCGATTTTCAAAATGTGCATCAATATGCTTTCCTCTGCGGAAATTTTGCAAAGCCCAGGTTTGTGCCCCCAAGATTTCTAGGCCCATTTCATGAATATCTTGCAAAGAATGCATACCTGGAACAAGAGTTGACCTTAGTTCATACTGAACATTGTTCTCTTTCAACAATTGGATCGTCTTTTGAATGCTTTTCAGATCAATTTTTACTTTTGGAGACACATTCTCGTATTTACTCAGTGTATGCTTCACATCTAACGCGACAAAATCAATGAGGTTCTTTTCAATCAGCATTTGAACAACATGAGCATTCGTCCCATTGGTATCAAGCTTTACCAGAAATCCATAAGATTTGATAAGCACAATCAACTGGACTAAATCATGGTGAATGGTCGGCTCTCCGCCACAAATAACAATCCCGTCCAAGAGCCCTTGCCGGCTTTCTAAAAACGTTTTTAAAAATTCTTCGTCTACAAAATTACCACCTTTATTTGGCAATACCAACTCCGGATTGTGACAATATCCGCACCGGAGGTTACAACCAGGAAGAAACAATACTGCTGAAAGTTTCCCAGGGTAATCACTTAGTGAAAACGGCTCGATGGCAAATTTCATTATTTACAGCAATTATCAGAACTTGCCCCTCGCATAGTGTCAGCCTGATTAAAATATAACCTTGAGTAATACTCAGATTTTTTCCCAACATTGTACTGGCTCACAGGGCGGTGATACCCCATCACCCGAGTCCAAATCTCGCATTTACTGCGCTTTGACATGAGAGTTGCGATGTCTTGAGTATTCATTGTTTCTAAAGTAGCTGTTGTCATAGGTATTTGTGATTATGAAATATTTTTAATAAGATCTTTTTTTCTCTCCGAAGTGTGATGATCCATATTTGAACCATTTCGTAAATGATTTGGAATCCCAAGCGCATCATCACATTTCGGACAGTACTCATGTTCACCCGCTAAATAACCATGTTTCGCACACATAGAAAATGTGGGTGAAATCGTTAAATAGGGAAGTCGAAACTTTTCAAACGCAGTGCGTACCAACTTTTTACATGTCTCTCCATCAGAGATCCTCTCACCCATGTAGAGGTGAAGCACCGTCCCTCCGGTATATTTTGCCTGCAAATCATCTTGATGGAGTAGTGCGGCAAACGCATCACTCGTATACTCCACCGGAAGCTGTGATGAGTTCGTGTAATAAGGGAATTCTTTGGTTCCAGCCTGAATGATTTTTGGAAATTTTTTTAGATCTTCTTTTGCAAACCGATAGGTAGTCCCCTCTCCCGGGGTCGCTTCCAGATTATAAAGATTGCCTGTTTCTTCTTGAAAGATCACCAATTCTTTTCGAATTTCATCAAGCATCTCCAAAGCAAAATCCCGCCCGACTTTGGTGGTAATATCTTCTTTGTCATCAAAAAAATTACGAATGGACTCGTTGAGACCATTGATCCCAATAGTGGAAAAATGATTGTTCAGTCTCCCTAAATATCTTTTTGTGTAAGGGAAAAGTCCACTATCCAACCATTCTTTTATTTCATATCGCTTCTTTTCCAATGAATGTTTCGCAATATTCATCAAATACATCAGTTGTTTTTTATATTCAGCAATGTCCCCTTTATGCACATACCCTAATCTCGCCATATTGATCGTCACCACACCAATACTTCCGGTCATTTCAGACGAACCGAAAAGTCCATTTCCTCGCTTGAGAAGCTCACGCAAATCAAGCTGCAGTCGACAGCACATGGATCTCACATCTCCAGGAGCCATACTTGAGTTAATAAAGTTTTGGAAGTAGGGAAGTCCGTATTTAGCAGTGAGGTCAAAAAGTAGTGTAGCATTCGGGTGATCCCATTCAAAATCTTTGGTGATATTGTAGGTTGGGATAGGAAATGTAAAAATACGACCTTTCAGATCCCCGGCTGACATTACTTTTATGTATGCCTCATTGATACACATCATCTCTTTCTCCAGTTCACCAAAAGTGTAGTCAAATTCTTTTCCTCCAAGTACGAGCTTCTTATCCTCCAAATCTTTGGGGCAATTCCAGTCAAATGTGATATTAGTAAACGGCGTCTGACTCCCCCAACGAGACGGAATATTGAGATTGAAAACAAACGACTGCATTGCGTCATAGACATACTTTTTTACTTTATCGTTAATATATTTTTCACGATCATCGATAGAAGGGAAAGCTACTTGGTATTCCTCAATTTCTTTTCGTATTTCCAACTCGTGTTTTTTTACAAATGGAGCTAGGTAGGTGTCAAATGATGAAAACGCCTGCGCTCCCGCCCATTCATTTTGCAATGTCCCTAAAAAGTTTACCATTTGCGCTACTGCTGAGACGAGATTTTTAGGAGGGCCACTTTCGATTTTATCTGCAACTCCATTAAACCCTTCTTCTAAAAGTACACGAAGTGACCACCCTGCGCAATATCCGGAAAACATAGAAAGGTCATGGATGTGCATATCTCCGCTTCGATGCGCGGTACTGATCTCTTCATTGTACACTTTATCAAGCCAATAATTGGCAATGACCTTGCCGGAAACGTTAAGAATCAGCCCACCAAGCGAGTATCCTTGATTAGCATTCTCCTTCACCCGCCAATCATGTTGCATGAGATATTCAGCAACTGTTTGCACCGGATGGACCACTGCATGTTTAGGATTATTTTCTGGCATACATACTATATTTAGTGATTACTTTTACATTATCATACTAAATATGGTTTTGTTCCATTCCAAGAGCATTTTTTTTATGGGTTTGACGGAGTTCAAAAAAACTATCGGAAGAAATGGTGAAAGTGTCACTGGAGTGGTCTTGGAATAGTGGACAAATACTCACTATGATGTCGTATTATTTTTTTATTTCAAATTTTTGGAGGAGATGTTTTATACTTTGTATGTCTTGAATACCCAGTTTTAAAGCCAAATACTGAGCTTTTTCATAGAGTTGGTGAACAGACTTTAGAGAAAAGTGGGGCAGATTTTTGGAAAGGATTATCTGAAGATATTTTTGATATTCTTCAGGAGTGAGAACTTCCCCATTCATAATTTTTGGTTTGAGTTCGGGAGTATCTGCGAGAAACAATAGAAGAATGGGAGTTACTTTCAGATTTTGGAGATCGGTAGAAATTTCTTTCGGATTATTATATTCTTCTGCATCATTATGCATTTGATAGAGAAGTCCCAGGAGTTTTGAAAACTCGAGGAGATTGTCTTTATCATTTGAGATTTGTATGTGAGCAAGAATGAGAGGAAGATATATTGAATAATATGCGGTTTTTTTAATGTACCAGGTTTGAAGCCCCTCCAAAGTAGGGATGTGATCATTCAAAAATTCATGCGTTTGACCTTGGATGGTTTGATCAACGGCTATGTAGAATTCTGCTTTGAGCTGTGGATCAATAGCACTTTGCGCAAGATGTTTGTAAGCTGCATTTGCAACCGCGTCCCCGATCATAAGTGCGAGAGACATGGCTTTGTGCGGTGAATACTTTTTTGCAAATTCAGTGTGGAGGGTGTTCTTACCTCTGCGTGTTTCATCCTGATCCATGATGTCATCATGAATGAGAAAATAATTATGCAGGAGTTCGAGAGAGATTGCGACATTGATATCAGGAGCGACTTGGAGGTGCGTGCACATCTCGAAATAAAGTCGAGGGCGAAGTTGTTTTCCTCCTGTGAGGAGATACACTTTCGCATAATGAAGGCTAGCAGGGAAACTCTGAATTATATTTTCAACTGCGAGTTCGTATGGTTTAGTGAAAAAAATTTCAAACATGGATTGGGGATTACCGGGATTTTTTAGCACAAAATGGAAAGAGTGAAAAGCCCCCCGGAGGGAGGGCGTAGTGAGAGAAAATCATTATAATCTGCAAATGGATTGCTGATAAAACTTATCCCTCCCCTTATCATATCTATTGATATCCTTGGTTTTCACCAATATATCATAAGAAAATTCATGGATCAGGTTTGTTTTAATATCCATGACCTGCAGATCCAGATTAAGGATAAATCCTGAACTAACTGGCTCAGCTTTTTCAAAACTGAATTTAATTGCACTTTGGTTTTCGTTACTAATAAATGCTTGTTTCCCAAACCTTGCCTCAGTAATAGCATAAACAGTAAGTAGTCCAGGTTCTGGACCAAATTTTAGTACTGGAACGAAGCCGTAGCTTCTGAACCAATCACGAAAGTTTATGTAGTCCTTCTTTTCCTTGCCAGGGAAATAATAGTCCTCTGCTTTGCAGTACTGGTCCAAAAAAACTTCTATTTCTCTGAGTTTAAGATATCTTCGGCCACTTTTGCTTTGCAAAAAATGCAAAAAAATCCGTTCTTTGCATTTGGAAATAAAAAGAGACTCATTGAATCTAAGCATGCATTTTGTCCACATTTTTGGCATACTTTCCTTTCTTTGTTACTATTTTCATTGAGTTTTGCCAGGCTAAATGTCAGATGTAAATCTGGCATAGATCACTCCTTTTTAGTGTTATATTATTTCTAAATGTTTTGTGAGATTTGTAAATGGAATTGAAAATAAAAAAATGGCCTCTCAAGAATTGAGAAGCCTGGGGAGTTCTTGGTTAGAAGTTATTTTTCTGTTAAGTAGGCGTTATAACATCTCCGGTTCAGCACTCCCCTTTCTACTAAATTTGGATCCGTCTCATGGTGTTTTGTATTTTCTTTCGAAAATATCTCACCGCAATCCATGCAGACCAATATAATTTTTCCTCGAAAAATCTTATTCTCATTTTGATTTTCAGTTGTAACATCAATACTTGAAGGATCCTTTTCCGCGTCGCCTGTGCAGTAATGGCAAACCCATGCCAATACATCATTTTCGTGTGGAAGTAATCTCATGCATTCCGTGTCATACTCTACGTCGCAAGAATTGCACACAGCTTCCTGCTGATCTTCGATGGAAATATCCTCCTCTTCTTCTTCCTCGTCATCAACATTTTCAACTTGCTCATGATCGCAATCCAGACCACCACAGACAGGGCATTCAGTGCTATCATTTTCTGATACTGCTTTCCAATTAATATAAATCATAACTGAATGCATAGCATATAGCACTCTACTGCCAACTTGCCGATCAGAAACAATTAGCTGTGCATCATCATGTATTTCCCTAACAATTCTTGGTCCTCCTGGTGGGAAAAATAATGCCTTTTCTTTTGAGATAACAAGTCCAAAACCATGACCGCTATATGACCAGTACTTGTGTCCCACTTCAAATTCTATCTTCTCCATAATTTTTACCTCTTTTCATTTTTTATTTTCTGCACTCAAACTAATAAACACAATATCTTTTTCTTTATAACAATCCATACATACCCATTTTCCGCTTTCCCCCTCTGAAAATGGTAATATGTATTTCATATGAACTGTTTTAATAAATTTCTGACAATAGTGACATACTGCTCTAACATCACTTTTGCCGAAAAGTTTTTCAAATAAATCATTTGATGACACACGCTCTACCTCACATTTTATTTGTACTATTTCTACACGTTTTATAAATATTGTAAACTAAAACCCCCTCACAACGGAGGGGGTTTAACATTGAAATGAAATTTAGAGATTTTCATTTTGTAAGCAGTGTGGACAAATCCACATACCATTGCTTACCTCAGCAATTTCACGACTTTTAATTTTAGGCTCGAAAACAGTAAAACAGAGTGAACAAATCTTTTCTTCTATAATTGTAACTTCAGAATTACTACATATAGCTGTAATAAATGAAACTTGTCTCTCTTCTTCAAAAGGAACTTGTTGTAACGACATGACTTTAACCTCATCTAATTTTTTATTATTTTATAATATATTATTATTAAGTCAATGTTTTCTCCACACCTCCCTACACGAAACTCCCAAAAACTGTATCATGTCCACACTTAACCAAATAATTTTGCCATGGAGAAAATCACCCCACAATCACAAGACTTTGCACAGTGGTATCAGGACATCGTCAAAGAAGCGGACCTTGCAGAGAATTCTGAAGTGCGCGGATGTGGAATTGTGAAGCCATACGGCTATAAAATGTGGGATCTCATTCGTAATGAGCTCAACTCCCGCATCGAAAAAGACGGCGTGGAAAATCTCTACTTTCCGATCTTCCTCCCTCTCTCCAATTTAGAAATGGAAAAAGACCATATCGAAGGATTTGCTCCAGAGCTCGCAGTGGTCACTCATGGTGGAGGTGAAGAACTCGTCAACAAGCTTGCAGTGCGGCCAACTTCAGAGGCGGCGATGTATTCTACCTACGCGAAATGGATCCAAAGCTATAAAGACCTCCCCATGCGCTACAACCAATGGGCAAATGTCGTTCGTTGGGAAAAGCGGCCACGACCGTTTTTGCGTTGGTCAGAATTCCAGTGGCAGGAAGGGCATACGTGTTTTGCGAATAAAGATGAGGCGGTGACAGAAGTAGCGCACATGCTGGAAATGTACAAAGATATTTTTGATTGGATGGCAATCCCCGCTATTTTAGGGATGAAATCCGAAGCGGAAAAATTTGCCGGTGCGGATACGACATATACTGTTGAAGTCATGGCCAAAGATGGAAAAGCCATTCAGGGAGCGACATCGCATTACTTGGGGACGCATTTCGCAGAAGTGTTTGGTGTGAAATACCAAGGTCAAGACGGGAAGGAGCATTTAGTTCACCAAAATAGTTGGGGGATGTCATGGCGGACGATCGGGGCATTAATCATGGTCCATGGTGATGATAAAGGACTGCGTCTGCCTCCAAATGTGGCTCCCTTTCAGATTGTGATTGTGCCTATTACCCGGGATGAAAATAAAGATAAAGTTTTAAATTATGCAAAAAAATTGAAAGAACAATTGGGTGATTATCGAGTGAAAATAGATGACAGTGCAGGATCGCCGGGATTTAAGTTCAATCAATGGGAGATGAAAGGCGTGCCGGTGCGAATCGAGATTGGTGAGCGAGAAGTGGATGAAGATAAATTAACAGTATTCCGAAGAGATCTTGGAGAAAAAAGTGTGATGACTGAAGCTGAGTTTTTGTCTGGAGTTTCTGACTTAATGAAATCTATCCATGAAAATTTGTACTCCCAAGCAGAAAAATTTATGAACTCTCATATAGTTCGGATCGAATCATGGGAAGAGATTGGAGATCAAGTTGGTTTTTTTGAAGCAAGTTGGTGTGAGTCTCCGGAATCAGAGAAAATACTCAAGGAGAAATATTCCATGGTGTCGAGATGTTTGCCGAAAAAGTATGAGGGGGCCTCACCGAAAAGTAAGAAGTGTTTCATCACAGGGGAAGAGGCAAAACATGATTGGTATTTTGCGAAGAGTTACTAATACTTTTTTTAATTTTTGAACCGATCACAAAACGTAATCGGTTCAAAAATATGATTTTTCTAAAACCTACGCTGCTTTACTCCACAAAAAATAGAGCAATGCCGCCGCAACATGCAAATCTAACCAAATGCGTGAACCATTGATAAACAAAAGTTTCCATGACATATTCTCCCATGCAACATTAGAGAATAAGATTGTCCATGCTGCAGATGTGACTAAACACGCCAATATCATTGCAGAGGCAAATGATGTCGGATCAACCAAAACAAACAAAATTGCAAACATAATATTTCGCACAATACAGTACAGGTTCTCTATCAAAAATGCTCGTCCCATTCCTTCATTCATCCCCTTCGGATCCGGCTTTATATTCGCCAATTTCATCCAGATTTTTCCAAAAAGAGGACCATACCAAAGCATCCCGATGATGTTCGCAGCTACGATGCTCAGCACTATTGGAAGCCACGGAAGCTGAGTCAAAACGGTCATTAATTGTGATTCGATATTCATAATAGATAAAAAGAAATAGTGATTTGAGTATAAATGACTTTTTCACAATGTAAATCATAGCAAAAACCGGCTTCCATATTTGTTTTTTGGTGAATATTATGGTATACTTTAGCTAAATAATTTTAGACTTATACATGAAGAAATCCTCAAAGATTCCATTAGTCGCACTTGACCAATATTTCCGAGCCAGTAATTACCTCTCTGTTGCTCAGATTTTCTTACGGGAGAACTTTCTTCTTACAAAACCTCTTGCTTTCCATAACATTAAATCCCGCCTCCTAGGCCACTTCGGGACCTGCCCCGGGATTAATTTTGTGTATACCCATCTCAACTACTACCTCACGAAACATAAAGAAAGCATTTTATTTGTACTCGGACCGGGACACGGTTTCCCTGCTATTCAAGCGCAAAACTTCATAGACGGGACGCTTTCCCATTTTGAAGAAACTCGTGTGCCCTATAATTACAGCGGGATGAAAACCATGATTAGTGGTTTCTCCTACCCGTACGGCTTTCCAAGCCACGTGAATCCCGGCTCTCCCGGAGCGATACTTGAGGGTGGGGAACTGGGGTACAGTCTTTCTACCTCATTCGGTGCGGTATTAGATAATCCTGATCTCACTGTCGCATGTCTAATTGGCGATGGGGAAGCCGAAACCGGGGCGTTAGCTACTGCGTGGCATTGTAACAAATTTCTTGATCCGAAAACTTCGGGTGCCGTACTTCCCATCCTGCACCTCAATGGATACAAGATCTCAGGTCCGACTATTTTTGGACGTATGTCTGATACTGAACTTCAAAAACTTTTTGAAGGATACGGATACACCGTGCACTTCGTGGATTACACCAAAAAAGAAAATATCCATGAACAGATGGCAGAAACTATGGAAACAGCTTTTGCCGAAATAAAAGCCATCCAGAAAAAAGCGAGGTCCGGGAAAGATGTCGAAAAGCCGGCTTGGCCGATGATCATCATGCGTACGCTCAAGGGTTGGACTGGTGTGAAAAAATTAAAAGGTCGGGATATTGAAGGGAACTTTGCTGCTCATCAAGTTGTCCTCACCAAAGCGATGTCTGACCAGTCAGAACTCTCCATGCTAGAAGACTGGTTGAAATCATATCATTTTGAAGAACTATATAATCCCAAAACAGGATTTAATAAAAACATTCAGTCGCTCATACCAGCAAAAGACCTCCGTATCGGTATGAATAAACACGCTCTCGGCGGACTTGTTTCACAAAAACTGAACTTCCCTGACATAAAAAAGCATGCGCTTGACATAAAAAAACCAGGTACTATAAACGGCTTAGCAATGCATGCAATCGGGAAATATCTTAAAGAAATTTTTGAAAAAAATAAAAATAACTTCCGAATTTTCAGCCCTGATGAGACGTATTCAAACAAACTGCAAGATGTCTTTGAAGAGACGTCAAGAGCGTGGCAGTGGCCCATAATGAAGCATGATGAAGATATGTCCCGTCATGGCCGCGTTATAGAAATGTTATCAGAACACACGCTCCAGGGACTTATGCAAGGATATATCTTGACAGGACGATATGGTGTTTTTCCATCATACGAAGCATTTTTACAGATTGTTTCGTCAATGACAGATCAATATGCAAAATTTCTCAAGGCTTCTTTTGAAGTTTCTTGGAGACTTCCTGTTCCGTCATTTAATTATATTTTGTCAAGTCTTGGATGGAGACAAGATCATAACGGATATTCGCACCAGAACCCGAGTTTCATTTCTAATATCCTGGCAAAGCACGGGAATTTTGCGAGCGTGTACTTCCCTGTCGATGTCAATTCCGCTCTGGCTGTGATGGAAGAGTGTTTACATGACTCAAATTGCATCAATGTCATCGTTTGTGAAAAACAAGAACATTTGCAATGGTTAACGCTTGAACAAGCACGCAAACAAGTGAAGGAAGGTCTCGCCATTTGGCATGATTTTTCTGATAACAACCCGGACATTGTTTTTAGTTCTGCAGGCGATTACCCTACTATCGAAACCATTGCGGCGATTGATTTCTTGAAAAAAGAATTTCCGAAAGTGAAAGTACGATACGTGAATATCATGGAGCTCACGAGTATTTCGGTGGCTGACCCAAGATCTAATACTACAAAAGAAAATTTCGAAAGTTATTATACTAAAGATAAACCGGTGATATTTAATTATCATGGCTATAGAGGCGATATCAAACAACTCTTGTTTGATTCGATTGACAGTGACCGAAACCGTTTCGTGATTCATGGGTATGAAGAGAATGGCTCCACCACTACCCCGTTTGATATGCAAATTCGCAATAAAACAGATCGGTTACATTTGGTGCGAGATGCACTAAATATGCTTACCGAGAGAAAAGTCGTTGATGCAGTTAATGCAGAAAAAGTTCAGATTAAAATACAAAAAATGCTTGAAGAACACCGAGCATATATCATTGAACATGGCGACGATCCTGAATTTATAACCAATTGGAAATGGGGTACATAATTGCTGTCAATGCAGGAAGTTCGAGCACAAAATATAGTATTTTTCAAGATGGTCTTGAGGTAGAGCAGGTCAATTTTGAAGTGCGAAAAAAAGTTTTACCACAAAAATACTTGAAAGATACTACTATCAATGCTTTTGTATTTCGCGTTGTTCATGGCGGTGAGAAATTTACTAAGCCACTATTAGTTGATCAAAAAGTTTTGAAAGAGTTAAAAAAGATTTCATATCTTGCTCCTCTTCATAACCCTGTGCAGATTTCTTTGATGAAAAAGTACTTAAAATCATATCCCCACATTCCATGTGTTGCAGTTTTTGATACAGCCTTTCATACAAGTATACCAGAAGTAAATACAACTATAGCCATACCAAAAAAGCTTAGGGATTCAGGGGTCCGTAAATACGGTTTTCATGGAATCTCCATTGCATCCTCGCTTCATACTCTTAAAAAACTTAATAAAACAATCCCACAAAAAATCATAGTTTGTCACCTTGGCTCCGGATGCAGCATCACAGCAGTGAAAAACGGAAAATCATTTGATACATCCATGGGCTACACACCACTTGACGGAATGCTGATGATGACTCGGGCAGGAAGTATTGATCCTGGTATTGTTCTAAAAATGAGAAATACAAAACATGTACTCAATTTTGAATCCGGTATGCTGGCTCTATGTGGAACTTCTGATATGCGGGAGGTTATAAAGAAAAATAAAGCCGGAGATACAAGTGCACAACTGGCTTTTCAAATGTTTATTCAAAGTGCGGTGAAACATATCGGCTCATACGCTTTTGAAATGGGTGGATGCAATTGCATCATTTTCACCGGCGCAATCGGAGAAGGGTCTAGCTATGTGCGAGAGCAGATTTGTAAAAGATTAGAATTTTTTGGAATTGATATTGATGCAAAAATAAATGAACAGGAAAAAGATGATTTTTGCTTCTCCACTAAAAAATCAAAAGTGGAAATCTGGAAAATAAAGGCAAGAGAAAATCAAGAAATGGTCAGAGAAGCGAAAAGTTTACTGCTTCCCGGATCCAGTTCTCAGCGATAAATATTTGTACATTACCTCCGCAATTCGCCCTCGTGTCAGCTCCTCGGACGGATTGACATCATCCCCTTCACGTATCGGCAATAACCCGATATTTTTTGCCCGAACAAAATACGGAGTGTACCACATATATGCGGCAACTCCCTCAAAAGGTTGTTGAGCCTCATCATCTTTAGCAATCACTTCACGTTCTAACACAAAGAGCATCTTTAAAAACTCTGAGAGCATAATCGGTCTCCCAGCCTCGAAATTCCCGTCAGGTGAGCCTTTCACTAATCCTAATTGATATGCACGATATAAAGCGGGCGCAAACCAATCTGTTGCTTTCACATCCGGAAAGAGAAAGTATGGCATGTCAAAGTCACTTTTTATGTATTTCTGGAATACCTCATTGATATCATTGTTTTCCATCGGAGAAATCTGGAGCAGAATTTTAATGGCTTCAATCCTATTCGAAGCCACATCAGGTCGATACGTTCGATCAGGATACCCCTGCAAAATATTCTGTTTCGATAACTCGGAAATAGCCTCAAATGAAGGGTGAGATGGTGGTACATCCTCATAGGATATATGTGGAATATCCTTCTGCGCATCCGTGTCCAACTTTGTTTGAGGACGTAATCCTCCATGCACCGAAAATACAATGCCAAAAACAACAGCCGTTGAAACGACTATGGCTACATAAAATATTCTGTCAAAAAAAGTTGGATTCATGTTTGTGCGTGAAAACTGTCACCACTCTATACAAAAATCAAAAGTTGGCAATTTTAAACATATCTTTTCATACCATCAAAGATTTTTTTTGCAAATTTTGACCAACCCATGGTATACTGTTCTTGATAGGACCCCCGAGCCCCATTTCTGGCAAAATAGCGTTTCGCCAATTTGTTGTATTTTAGGACAGTATATGGTATGATACTCAGGATAGCACCCCCGAGTCTGATTTCCGGGGTATTTTTATTTTCAGATTCTTGGGCTCGTGCTACACTCTGGCTACTATAAATATATTGTATGACGAGAAAAAAGCTTCAAAGATTTGCAGAGGTACTCACCTTCCCCAATTACATTTGCCCGAGAGAAAATCCGGAAATATCTGTGGTTGATTTTTTAGGAGATGGACCATATACTTTGGAGATTGGTTGTGGGAGCGGCGTGTATACTTTGGCGCTTGCAGGGCGGTTTCCTGAAAAGACTGTTGTGGGTATCGACGTGAAGGCGGCGAGAATTTATTATGGGGCGAGAGATGCACTTCGAGACAATATTCATAATGCGAAGTTTATGCGGGCACAGGCGGAGTTGCTTGGGGATTATTTACCTGAGGGTTCTGTTGCTGATATTTGGCTCACCTTCCCAGACCCGTTTTTGCAAAATAGGAGATCCCACAAAAGGCTGACCTCTGAGAGATTTATGAAGATGTATAAGGAGCTCTTAGTTCCAGGAGGGTCCGTGCATCTGAAAACCGATTCCCTGCCCTTATTTCTGTTTACACTTGAGGAATGGGAGAGGGTTGGCGTGAAAGTGCTTGAAAAATACGAGGATATCTATGCGATGGTAGAACGAGGAGAGGAAGTGCCTGAGATTTTAACCGGGATCCAGACTAAATATGAAAAAGAGCACTTGGCAGGTGGGAGGAAGATTTATTATGTGAGAGGTGGGTGGTGAAGATTTTATAATACATCACTTTATCAAAGTTCCTCCAATACACTTTGTCGTGGTGAGAATTCTACAAGCCAAATTTCACCTTTTTTTGGTTTTACCATAAATCATGTTAATTATCTATAATATCAAAGCCATCTTCAATAACCTCATAATGTTTTGCCATCTTTCTTGATTGTTCACTTAAAATACGATGCTGTTCCTTTATTGGAAGGGCATCCAACTCTCTGGCGGTTATGCGATTATTTTTAGCGGCAACAAACAATATCATTTCATCTTTCTTTTTTGGTTCATTGCTTTTGTGACTCATAATCCTTTCTTCAGTCTCAGGTGGATAAGCTGTTTTCATGTGCTAATTTTAAAAAATATAACCTCATCTCAATTGATTATATCAACTTACAAGAGTTACGTAAGACATTTTTTTCGATTGTGTAAATGGAGATTAACAGGAGATTGATTATTTGGCTGAATTGAGTAAAATATCAGCAAAAACTCCCACTAAAAATAGGTGGGAGTTGTACTATTGAAAAAGATTTAAGCAGTCTTCTGTTCCAACTTGTATTTGGGTGTCTGTATATCCGTCTTCATATCAGTTTTTACCGGCTCAATCTTTGTCCCGCCTTCAGGTGCAATATACGTAACTATTCTTCGATAATTGTTGTCAGCTCTATATCCTTCTCCACCACCTTGAAACAGAACATTAATTCCTCCTTTTGTTAGATTCAAGCTTGTTTTGATACTATTAACATACTCTGTAGGAGGTTCTTTTTTCCAAGAAGTGTATGTATTTACATCAATCTCGTGTGTTTTGCTATATGTACCATCTGGCTGTTTTACATCCAAAGTATCATTTGTCATCGTTAATACTTTTGTTCCAGGCACCCTTGGAAAATTTATCATAAAATCAAGTTTCGGATGCATGAAACCTCGAATTTTTCCATCTTTTATTATTGCAATCATGCCTTCTTTTGCGATAAGTTCAGCAGAAGGGGGATAGACTGTTAATGCCTTTAGAGCATTTTTCTCTTCATCCTTAAGTCGTTCTCCCTTTTTATTAGAAAAAGTAAATGTGTCTTTAATTTCTTCTACACTTAGTGGAATATTGTCCTTGTGATATTCATCAAAAATCTTAGTCACCATTTGAGTATATGTTTGTGGATTACTCATATCTTCTTTTTTCCATAAATCAGAAGAAACTCCCTTTATCAAATAATGTTGCTTATGCTCAGGATCATCAAACTTTGTCTTCAATTTATCCATATATGTTTTTATTTCTGGCGTCTCTAGCGATTTAGTAAGAGTATTCGCAGGCTTCTCATTCCCATGATTTTCCGGGTTAGTACCTGGCTTCGCCGCTGTTTGATCTAGTTTATCTGCTTCTCCCGGGAAATTAGCTTTGAAATTCCCCATAATTTCTGTATACTTGGTAACCAGTTGGTATTTATCATTTTCTTGATTCATGTCAAAATCAACTGGTTTGCCATCCTTATCTTTCACTGTATTTGTACCATTCGTTTTCCAATCTTTCCCTTTCAAAGCAACTGCAGAGGCATAGATGTCTTTTATCGCCTTTACCTTTTCGTCATAAATCTTTGAATTTGCCTCTGTCATCGGACTATTAGACCTAAATTTTACTGCAGTTCCAATCAAGCCGAAATAATTCCAATATGGCTGTTCAAGTGAATATACAATGTTCATTTTGTCATCTTTATCTTTGATATCTATACTTTTATTCCATTTCTCTTTTGCTAAATCTTCACGAGATATTTCTTTGTTATCTTTTGTTTCAACATACGCGGCATCCTGTTGAAGGATTGCAAATGCGATTTCATGACGTAGAAAAATTGATGCTTCAGCCGGAGAACCTTTTGGTAAAGTGGCGCTTTGCAATACATCCACGTATTTCTTAATTGCATCCCGGGTTGGTTGAATGTTGTTTTTATCAGCGGAGATTCGTAATTGTTTTGTTTCTTCACCGATCCCCAGGACTGCGGACTTAAATTCATTGTAGTCTTTTGCTACATTGAGTTTATTACTCAGAGAGTCAAAGTTTTTTAAGTTGTCGATTTTTGGGAGGGTTTCTGTGGTGGGTTTTGTGAGTTCAGTGTTTTGTGCAGTAGTAATCATATCTTCTCCCTTTTTATCAATTACTCCTGCATCTTTACTCTCAGAACTTGAAAGATTACTCAAATCAGGATTTCGACCTCTGCTGACTTTCACTCCGGCCATATCGCCTAAAACAGCTCTAATATTGCCTTTTAACTCTTCTCTGTTCATGGATTTCACACCTAACTGAAAAATTTCTTTCATCTGACCCAAGCGAGCTTTGTCATCCAATCCGGATTTTAGATTATAATTGTATGGAAGCTTATCCAAACACATTTTATAAACATCTGAAACTCCTTTATCGATCATTCCTTTATCTTTCAATAAATCCAGTAACTTCGTTTGCAGTCCGCTATCTGAGAACTCTTCAAAAGATTTACCTTCAAATCCATATACTTTACTCATTTGCTGAGTGATGTTTTGTTCAAAGGCAGTAATTGCTTGATCCAGATTCTCTTTTTCCTGTATCAATTCTTCTACTTTGGGCCTCAGTTCATCTTTCAATGCAAGAGTTCTGTCAGTTTTTAGTCCTGAATTAAATGTTTCGGCAATAGACATCAACACACCTTTATACTGAGCTGCAGGCAATGTATCCAGTTGTTGTCGTAAACCTTGAACCGTATTCAGAGCTTCTTCAAATCTTTTTTGATCTGCAACAATATCATTTTCTTTGATATCAGATTTAGCAATAATGTCTTTCATCATTTGCATTTTTGATTGCGCATTTCGAATTCTGTTATCAAGGTTATCTTTAATCTTTTGGAGAGAGTTTTCTACTTTATTCTCATTGCCACCATTGCCCACTTCAGGAGTAATTGCTTGATAATTTATATTAAATCTCATTTTCTTATAATTGATGAAATAAATTTTTCCCTTCTTCCTCTTCTTTTGACTTTTGCATTTGCTCTGCTTTAGCCAACGCATCTCGCTGAACATCATTCATATATTGACTCAGAAGAGTCGTAATACCATCCAAAGCCTGCAATTGCTGGACCTTTAATGGGATAACAGTGTCAATAAACGTTTGAACAGCCTGCTCAATCTCTGCGATTGCATCCGGTGAAGTATCCTTGGATTCCAATAAATCCTTGATGATATTCACTTGTGATTGAGGTAGAACATTGGTTTCAGCTAACTTTTGCCAAAGAGGAGTATCCATGTTTTCCGTGTGAGAAACAGTTTCTAAATTGAAACTTCATAGTATTGTACCCTAAAATGGTGTTTTTTTCAAGCATGGAAGCCGGGAATTGGAGAAAGATGGATTTGACATATTAAGGATTGTGATTTTTGGGGAATAGCAAAACCAGCCCAACGAGTAAACGAGGGGCCGGCAGTGGTTTTTTGGGAGATTTTCAGTGAGGCCTCATCACTACCTTGGTTAGATAGTATGTTGCTTTACCTGTTCCTCCTATGCTGGATGTAATTTCAACCTGATATCTCCCTCCAGTTAGGGAAGACAGTGTATCACGCAATCTGTTTCCATCCATTGAAACCAGATTATTCAAGGCATTGTACTCTGCACGACTGAACTCGTTTCCCACATAAATGTGGGTTTTGATGAGTTCTTTGAACATTTGTACTTGATCAGCTTCCGGTTCGCTATTGGGGTCGAACCAGAGTAAACTGTACTCTACCGTCCCGGGCCAATAGACCCGAGTCAGACGAAGTAATCCACCATCAGCAATCATTCTAATTCCAATAAGTTCCCCACGATTGATGAACGTTCGCAAGCAACCAGGAGAAACAAATCGCAAATATTCCCGATTCATTGTAGCATTTTCCATAGGGGTAAGATTCCCCTGTGGATCCAGCTTTGCAGTACATACAACACCGGTATCTCCGCTTGCCGGGGCATAGGACATAACAAAGGTTCCAATTTGAGCTTGGAGCTGTTTGTGTGTCAAATTTCCGTTAGCAAAGGATGACAACAGTGCTTCTAAGCCCATACCTCCATAAGAGGGTTCAACCCACTTACGGACATCGGCCGACATCCTGATTCGACTGTGCAGATCAAGAAATTTTGAGAGTACAGACTCACGGGATGCTTGCAAAGGTGGAGCTGTTGCAATAATTTTGAGTGCCGGGTTTCCAGGTCCTGTATCCAGTCTCCCATCATTCGGCTGTACAGTCGGCTCCGGCGTCGGGCTAGGTATCAATGGAGGGAAATCCTCAACTGTAGGCCCTACCGTCGGTTCTGGAGTTGGCGCTGGACTTGCACTTTCGCTTGGTTGTACTTGCGGTGGATTTTGAGGTCCACATGCAGGAATCCAAAATAAGAAACATCCTATTTTAGAAAATACATCTTCATCCTGTGCTCGTGCAGCGGAACTGGAGGCAACAACCAAACCAATAACCAAAGCCAAGCGCAAAAAACTTCTTTTCATAATATCTATTTTCCTTTTTCTAATTTATTTTTTTATTACTCACACCATACCAAAAAACACTATTTTGTCAACAATTCACAAAATAATCTCACAAACATTCCCACCTAGTCAAAATTAATCCCAAAGCGACCCCAAAAGTCAGCGGAAATTGTATCCATAACCTCACTTGGACTAACACTCTCCTGACCTCCAAATCCTGCTAATATCATACCAACAGCCTTCTTTTTCGATTTCGTGCTCGATAATTTTTTTGCTAGCTTTATATTCTCTGCAACCAGTTTTTCAATTTTTTTCAACAACAAAGTTTTATCCTCTTCGGTTAAAAATTCAGGTTCAGGATTTTTCTCTTCAACCACAATACCAATTTTAGGTACACATATTTCATCTTCAACAACTATATTTTCAAAACTCACGACTTCCTTCTCCTCACTCACTTTCTCCAAAATCTTCTCCCTTAGCACCTCTTTTGCAATATCTAAATATTTTGCAAAAAGTTTTTCATCCCTTTTAAACTCAAACTCTTTTTGATTTCGATCTATCACCTCATCAACGCATGTCTCCAAATCCATCTCCTTTGTTAGAGCTTCTGTCTTTATCAACTCAAGATACCCACCTGAGAATATCTGTAAAATAGCAATAATCTCATTACCAACGCCTGGGATTTGATCAGGATAGATCTGACTAAGTAATGGATGAGTTGTCCTAAAATCATCTACAAGTAGCGAAAGATCACCTAATGTTGTCTTCAATAAATACCGGGTATCAGTCATATATGTGCTCACTTTCCGCCGAAAATATGCATACAATATATTCTCAATTGTAACATCTCTTGGTTGCCTATTTTTCTTCAAAAATTCTGCTCCAAATTGTCTCAATTTTTCCACTGTCATATCTAATTCATGTTCAGCAATATATTGTTCAAACTTAATTCCAATTTCATCTGCCGTTTTGGATGTTGCGCTAAATACCTTTTGCAATTTTTCGCTTTGTGGTATTTGCAGCAGCCCATCATTGATCATGTGTCTTGCGGTATTGATTACCTCCTTATCATAAGCCTCTAATGGTGGCTCTTCTCCTCTTTCAGATCTTCTTACTGTCTCATCTATATCATCAAACAGGTATGTTTTGAGCATATCAAAATACCCGTTATATTTCTTCCATGCATATTCAAAATTTATCTTTGACGCATCCGGAAGTTTCACTGTAAGAAAATCAATAGCTGATACTTGTACCTTACTAAAATTACTCAGTTGTATTTGATGAGTAAGATTTTTTGGTGTACTTCCTGGTAAGTTTGGATGATAGTATATTGAGATATTCTTTTCATTAGAATGTGATGATGCATCATTGATTTTTTTAAGATTTTGTCAATATCTGATTTTATAATGATAATCCTTTCTTACAAAGCAAACCCCAGCCCCACCATTTGTAAATTGGAAACTCTCACGGGTGATTGAATGAATCTTTTCCCTGTTAGTATCCCGGGGCGTACTGTATACCTTCCAAACTTGTCATTAACCTTATCCACTGCATGAAACAACGTTTCTTGAATCTGGGTGATCTTGTCCTCCATAAAAAATGATAATTGGGTCGAGGTATCCTTCTCGCACTCCGAGAAGACTGCTCCAATAGCACGAATACGCATACCCGAAATCTTTTCTAAAAACGGCTCGAGTAAAAGACTAGAGAATCTTGAACTACTTGCATGACAGATAACATCCTTTGCCTCAATACTCACTGTTCGGAAACTACTGTCTTTTGCATACAGAAACAGCTTCTTTGCCCGAAGTCCTTTTCTTCGAAGTTTGGATGTGCAGAGAAATAAATGATTTACTACTTCCATCCGAATATGCTCAGGATTGGTCGTTTCGCGAAACGTTCGGCTTCGGGAGATAGATTTTGGTAACACATTTTCTAATACAAGCGGCATGGCAGGAGTCCCGGAGAGCTCATGCCAGAGGTATACTCCCGGTTTCATCATCAAACTCCGCACTCTCTCCTCCGAAAAAGATAAAAAATCTGTTATCTTTTTTACGCCGGCTTTTTCAAGCAAAGCTACAGTATTGTCTCCAAACCCGGGAACATCAGAAAGTGCACATGAATCCAAATACTGGTCAATAGCTCTCCTTGGGACCTCATAGATACCAAAAGGTTTCGCAGAGTCAGATGCCATCTTTGCCAATGTTTTTGTCGGTGCTACGCCAATGGACACAGGAAGTCCCAACTCTCGCATCACTTTCTCTTGTATCATGCGTGCAATACCCGTAAAAGAAGTACGATATAATCTACGCAAACCACCAACATCGATAAATCCTTCATCAATTGAATACTCTTCAACATCCGGAGAGAACTCTCGGAGTATAGCAAAGAGCCTCTCCGAATATTTCGCATACAAACTAAAATTGGATGACACATAATACGCTTGGTGCTTCGGCAATAGTTTTTCTGCTTCCCATGCAGGCATACCCGTTTTTATACCAAATTTTTTAGCATCACGAGTAGCGGCTAAAATGATCCCATGCTCTTTGGCCAAAACACATACCGGCTTGTCCCACAATTTGGGATTTACTGCACGTTCACATGATGCAAAGAAACTATCCGCATCAATGTGAAGGATCTTATTCCTATATGTAGTCATGATGCGTGCCATAGTATGATGCAATTTACCAGCTAAACACTAAGAGGACATGAGCAACAAAAAGGAGAATACAAAGGCCTGAGTAAAAAGATAATTGATTTCTTCCTGTGCGATCAAATGTAGAATATCTCATATTTTATGGGTTTTACGAATTACAGAAATAACAGGACCAAAAACGGACCATCCATCCTCAAAAGGAATGTCTTTGTATATGGGATTGGCAGAGCGAAGAACCAACTCTCCTCGAACTTTCGCAACATATTTAATACGATATCCGGTATCAGTCGTCACCACCACAATGTCACCATTTGTGTATGGTGATCCTTTTTCTACTAACACATAATCTCCATCCAAAATCCCGGCACCAATCATCGAATCGCCGGACACGGTGAGCATAAATGTTTGCTGCGGATTATTAATCAAAAATTCATCGATAGACACCATGTCACCACGGGTTTCATCTACCGGAGAGGAAAAGCCTGCGGCAACACCACCAAGTATTTCTGTTCTGCGAGGCATAGATACAATATGCATCCGCCCGCAATTATCCTTGGTTAAAAATCCCTCAGCAACGAGCTTGGTCACATGCTTGTACACACCATTGGTAGAACGTACACCAAGGTACCGCATGATCTCACGCACGGTCGGAGCCCGCGAGACACTATTGTGGTAGTCTTTAATAAATCTCAGCACCTTCTCCGTAGAAGTCGACAAGGTCGCTTGTGCTCTGGTCATCATGGACAGTGCTGTGGGTGATGCAAACATACTTCGTTGGGTTAGGTGATATCTTCATCACCATAATAGGTGAAAGTATGTTCACCTGTAAAGAGTTATTTTGAAAAAAGTGGGAGGTGGCTTTAGAGCTATGTTCTAAGCTATAATACTCATCCAATCTTTTACCACTTCTCTCACCTTCCCAATCATATACATCGACCCGGTCACCACAATCAGATCATTCGTCCCGCTTTCTCGCATCGCCAGTTCAAATGCCTTCACAGGATCCCCAATTGATACCACAGATGGTGGGTATGTATGATGTTTCAATTCATCAGCTAGTTCCATTGCCGGGATAAATTTTTTCCCCTTTACATCAGTCACTGTTGTCGCATACCAGTTATCTATCAATGGCAACAGCGGATGAATCATTTCGTCTACATCTTTTCTAGACAATAAAGCAAAAATTACAGACACGGAGGATATATTATAATTTTCAATGAACGTCCGAAGTCTCCCTGCCAAATACTCCATCTTCTCCGCGTTGTGCGCACTGTCGACAATCACAAACGGTTGCCCCTCCTGGTGAAATACTTCAAATCGCCCGGGGAACCAAGGTGGTGGTGTTAGTTCTGTATCAACATACTCACAGCCCCAAAGCTCCTTTGCCTTTGCAAGCGCATGCACAGCAAGCTCATCATATTGTATAAACTCCACATCCGACCCAACTTCTTTTGCTTCCTCTTTTACAATATGTTGCAACTCCTGATCACTCAAACTCGAATACATCACCCGCCCCGCTTTCAGCGCCCCTGCATCATGAAAGGCCAAATCTTTTTTTGTAGGCCCCAGGGTTTCCAAATGATCATCTGAAATTCCGGTGTGCACGACGATCTCTGCGGGAATCAGATTAGTAAAATGATACCGCGCCCCGGCTCCAACCTCAACAATGGAAATATCCACGTGCATGTCTTTAAAAACCAAAAGCCCAAGTGCAAACAAGGCAGTTCCATAACCGACAAGTAAACCTTTATCAGCAAGACTAGTAATCGCGGACAGCACTTGTTCCCCACATTTCAAATATACTTCAACCGGTACCAACTCATCATCCACCCGATACCTCTCGCGGAGGCTCATAATATGCGGGCTGACGTAACTCCCGACATGCGTCCCACCCCCATACAGGCTCTGATGCAGATGCGTCACCATACTCCCCTTCCCGGACGTCCCGATTACATACATATATTTCCCCGCTTCCAGATCAATATCTAAAAGTTTTAATAAAGCTTGAAAAGAAACAAACTCCAGATCTGTGTATCGCACCACATGAAATGTCCCGTATGATTTTTGCACATCAAAAATAACAGCCTCTTTTGTATCTTGGGTAATTAATTCTTCAAATCTCATCTGCATTTCATGTTCTTTATTCTCCATATACTTTTAATAAACATACGGCACCCTAGCTCAAAATGAGCTGATGTGCAAGGTTGACGATACGAGGCTTCGCATTTATAGTGCGTGTGCTGAATTTGTATTTATTATTTTTCATATTATGCATAACCCAAGTAGCTTGTATCACTGCATCCCAACCGGATCCAATGTGCCAGATGAGGTCAATGTCATTATCGAGATTTCTGAAGGATCACACATGAAATATGAGTATGATCATCATTTGGGAATATTTATGCTGGACCGTGTAAATTATGCGCCGATGCCGTTTCCGACGAATTACGGGTTTATTCCACAGTGTTGGAATACTGATGATAATGACCCTGCAGATGCAGTGGTGATCTCGTCATATCCCATTCATCAGGGTGTATTGGTACCGTGCAAAGTGCTTGGAATGCTGGAAATGATCGATAGCGGAGAGAAAGATGACAAGATAATTTGTGTGCCGGTAAATGATATGCGACTTATGGAAGTTGAAAAAATTGAGGATTTCCCGAGCCACTTTTTGAAGCAAATTGAGTATTATTTCGCGTATTATAAAAAGATCAAGAACAAGGAAGTCGATGTGAAAGGGTTTCTATCAAAGGCGGAGGCTGCGAAGAAAATTGTGAAAGGAATGGCGGATCATACGGAGAAGTTTGGGGGATAATCCTCTATAACTCCCCAACCATCCTCACAAATAAATCCCCTCTCTCTTTATAATTCTGGAACTGATCCAAACTTGAGCACGCAGGTGAAAGCACCACGTGCTTTATTTCACTACTCGCAACAACCTCTGCAAAAATCTTCGGAAGGCTAGAGAAATCTTTAACATGTTTAAGTCCAAAAGGGGTCTCGCCACGCGCCTCAATCACATCATACAATCTCCTCCCGGCCTTCTCTCCAATTGTCACCACCTTTCTCAGATGGCTTGATCGAAATAACTCATCCACCAACCCCTCAAACGCCACATTCTTCTCACCTCCGCCCAGCAACAACATCATCGGCTCAGAAAATGAATGGATCGCGGCCATGGCTGACTCCGGGGTGGTCCCGGCGCTATCATTCCAAAAAGAAACCTCACCTACTTTGCGCACAAACTCCATGCGATATGGAACGCCTTTATATGACAGAAGCGCATCTCTCATAACCTCTTTGGTGATTCCCAAAATATATCCAAGGGTGAGCCCCATCAAAAAATTAATCCGAAGTTCCGGCGCTTTGGCGGGGATGTCCTTGAGATCGACCAACGCTTCGTATTCCCCATCCTCACAAAAAATAACATGCTCGTCCTGCACACCAATCCCGTATGAAACCGGTTCTTTTTTACTCACTTGATACGCCTGCGCGCTTCCGATGTTTTCAAACGCTCTGGAGATCTCATTATCCACATCAACTATTTTGATATCAGAAATACCCTGGTGTATAACAATCGATGATTTTGCCTCTACGTATTCATCAAAATCCTTGTGATAATCCAAATGCTCCGGTGTGATACCAAGCACCATGGCAATATGCGGACTTGTTGGCAAATCATGTAATTGAAAGCTGGAGAGCTCCATAATCACATACGTTTCCTCATCAATCTCGGAAAGTTGGCTGAGCATCTGAATACCCACATTCCCCACGAGGACAGATTTTTTTCCGGCTGCTGTGAGCAGATGATGTAAAAATGTCGAGGTGGTTGTTTTCCCTTTTGTTCCGGTCACTCCGATAGTGATGCCTCTACAAAGCTCTAGAAAAAGCTCTGTCTGAGACGTGATTTTCACGCCATGTTCAGCCGCCTCCACCAACTCCGGCCTCAGGAGAGAAACTCCGGGGGTTCGGAAGGCTATATCAAAATTCATCAAATGTGACATTGCATTTTTCCCGCAAACCGCGAGATACGGCTCTTTGGGAGTCACTTCTTTGTCATCCAAAATGGTCACATCTTTGTAGTCCTGTGCATACAGATACGAAGCGACTGCCTGGCCCTCCACGCCATACCCTATTAATGCTATTTTATCTGTTTTATTCATAAAAAGTGGATATCTACTTGGCATAGTATATCCACCTTTTATAATTCCTCAACTGTTCATTGTATTACAAAATATCAAGCACTTTTTCTTTTTCTTCATCGGCATAGATCTTCTCAAATGACCTACGCGATTTATTCAAATCATTGTTAGCCTTTTGCTTTTCTGACATAAGTGATTCAAACATTATTTTTGTTGAATCAATCACATTTTCCTTTGTTAACCGTTTACCATTGTGCCATGCATCTATCTGAATAACGGCTCCATTTGGTGCTATATTTGATAATGTCTGAAAAACAACCTTCATTTCAATTTCGACACCATGCAAGTTTTTATACTGATCTACAATATCTGAAAGATACCCGAGAGAAACCTGCAACTGCATCAATAGGTTTTTTTCTCGCGCTCCATACTCTTTGTCATGATGCGTTGCCGCAGAAAAAAGAGTATGGAAACTATCACGGTCTTCCGACTTCTCAGGATTTAATTGTAAATAATGTAATACAGCACTTATGTGCTCCAACACACTTCTCTCTTCATGTGGATTATCATGCAGAACACGCCTCTTCATGGACTCGATTATGATTCGGAGAGTATCTTCATAATTTTCAGTATTTTTTTCCTGACTCTGTTTACTTTGATGAAGTTTTTCTAAACACTGCTTGATATTTGAAAACTCAGTTAAAAATGTTTCATATTCATCGTTTGTAATCGGTAACATATCCTGTAGTGTTTGGTGCAGTGCATCAAGATTTTGTATTTGTTCAACGATAGTCAGTCCTTCATCTAAGATGCCATATGCCTCTGCCGCACTTACAATATTGAAGAAATCTTTTGACTTTTGCACTTCATTCTCAAAATTTCTCATGCTGATGTCATGGACAAATTGTGACATTTGTTTTTCCGTGTTTTTTTCATAGTATTTTGATTCTTGTAATACTTCCTTTTTAAAAAGCTGTTCCATCAATGTATTACTATTAAGCAAATGACGATTCAGTATGTGGGCGAGAAACTCAGCTTCGGTCAGAACATTTTTTTCAATTTCATGGGAAAACTGATCTTGTACATACTGAACAAACAAGTCACCCGAAACATCCTTTTTTTCTTTTGCCTTCGCAAGCGTAAATTTTAAAAATGGAAGAATAATATTTACCTGTCCGCCTAATGCATTTTGAATACCTTGAATCATGATCATCGCTTTTTCTTCTTTATGTACATCCACAGACCGGCTATCTGTAAAAAATTCAGTAATGGCCTCTTGCTTCTTTTTATGGTCAGCACGCAGGAAGTTATTCTGCCTTTGGCGCATAAGTTGTAGAGTTTCTTCTACTTCTTTTATTGGCGTTCCGTATGTTGTCGTACGCCCAGGTGCAAGCGGATTAAAACTTGAAATGGGGGTTTTTCCAAAAAGGACAAGTTCGTGTTGCTCTGGCTTTTCAAGGCAATGTTGCGAGAGATCCATAGTGTTTGAAATAAACATATAGGTAAGAAATTTTGATAATTTTTATAGTGCAAGGAGTCAAGGCGGGAGCGACGCAACCGTAGTTTTTCTACGGTGAGGAGCGAGTAACGCAGACGACGAAGCAATATACAATTATCAGAGTTTCTTTGAGAAGAAAAAAGCTCCCCTCGGTTGCCCGGGGGAGCTTTTTCATATCGTTTTTCTTATGCTTTCTTACCCCCGGACATATACTTTAGCGTACACACAAATAATCATTCCAAAAGAAATGACTGTAATGAGTGCGCTAAGTAGTAGTTGGGAGACCAAATTCATATAGTAGAAAAACATCTTCAGGAAGAGTTTAGCAAAATGAGGGAAAATGTCAAGACCAGCTATTTCCCCTCCTTCTCCAACTTTTTCCTTTCTTTTCTTGTGAGCCTGATTCCATTTTCACCAACAACTTCTCGTGCATGCACATTTGCGGACCCACCTGCGCGGATCACCTCCACTTGTTTCTGTTGAATATCCGCCATTTCGATGTCACTTCCATAAAGGGTACTTTCTACTTCATCCGCATTGGTTTTAATAACAGTGATGTGATCAGGATCAGCTATGGGAGCTATTTGGGCCTCCTGTGGCATAAACTGAGTTAAATCGATCCTCATCAAACTCTCTACAATACTCTCGGTAATCGCCGTCAGAAGTTTCTCAAATTGCATGAATGCCTCGTTCTTGTATTCAACAAGCGGGTCACGCTGTCCATATCCTCGAAGTGACACTCCCTGTCGAATGTATTGCATCGTTTCTAAATGCTCCATCCAGAGTACGTCTATTGCCCTAAGATAAAGGCTGCGCTCAAGCTTTCGCATGATTTCCGCATTATTGACTAACGCCTCACGTCTTTCATATGCTTTCAATAAATAGTCCTGTGCTTTTTCGATGATTTCATCCTGCGTGAAACATTCATCTAAATCTTCTTCTGAAATCGAGTATGAATCATCATGATAAAGTGCTTTGAGTTTCTCTGCAATTTCTAATCGATTCCATTGTAGATGATTGCTTGAAGAAGTATGAACGCCTACAATATGATGTGCTTCTTGTTTCATCAGCTCCACCATTTCACTTCGGATATGTGTATGCTTCAACACTCTCCGCCTGCGAGCATAAATAATCTCACGATGTTTATTCATCACGTCATCATATTTCACGACATTTTCACGGATATCATAATGATGATTTTCCACTTTCTTCTGTGCAGACTCAATCTGTTTGGTAATAATCCCATTCTCAATCGGCAAATCTTCAGGAACCTTAAGTGACGCCATGATTGACTTCATCCGATCTCCGCCGAAAATGCGCATAAGGTCATCATCCATCGAAATGAAAAACTGTGACTCCCCGGGATCTCCCTGACGACCGGAACGCCCTCGAAGCTGGTTATCTATTCGGCGGGATTCATGACGCTCTGTACCAAGGATGACCAAACCTCCAAGCTCTTTCACCTCATCAGAAATTTTAATATCCGTACCTCGACCGGCCATATTGGTTGCGATCGTGACTGCTCCTTTTTGACCTGCGTTTGCAACAATCTCCGCTTCTTTCTCGTGGAATTTTGCATTAAGGACATTGTGCGGAACACCTTCCTCAACCAAGAGTCTCGCCAGTTTTTCAGACTTTTCTATAGAGATGGTACCAACAAGCACCGGTTGCCCCTTCTCTTGTAATTCTTTCACTTGTTTTGCTATTGCCTTAAATTTGCCATGTTCAGAGAGGAAGATACTATCAGATTTATCCTTTCTGGTAACTGTACGATTAGTAGGAATAGAAACAACCTCAAGATGATAAATCTTCCCGAACTCTTCAGCCTCGGTGATCGCTGTTCCTGTCATTCCAGCAAGTTTCTTATAAAGTCGGAATAAGTTTTGAAATGTTACTGTGGCAAGCGTCATACTCTCTCTTTGCACATCCACTTTTTCCTTAGCTTCAATTGCCTGATGTAAACCCTGACTATACCGCCGACCATGGAGGATACGACCGGTAAATTCATCAACAATTTGTACCTGGTCATCCACCACAACATAATCAATGTCGCGTTTAAAACAGGCCATTGCTTTGAGGGACTGCTCAATATGATGCACTTCTTTAAACCCGGCCTGAGTATAAATATTTTCTACACCCATCATTGCCTCCATCTTCCCGATTCCTTCTTCCGTGAGAGTTGCGGTTTTTTGCTTCTCATCGATATTATAATGAGTCCCTTCTTCGAGATATTTTACAAGTTCGGAATATTTGTGATATTTGTCCGTAGACTCAGCTGCAGGTGCAGAAATAATGAGAGGAGTCCTTGCCTCGTCAATCAAAATGGAATCCACCTCGTCTACAATTGCAAAATGCAAATCGCGTTTCTGTACGAGTTGATTTTGATCCACGGCCATGTTGTCCCTGAGGTAATCAAACCCGAATTCATTATTGGTTCCGTAGGTGATGTCCGCATTGTATGCTTCGAGTTTTTCTTCAGGATTCATACCACTCATGATCACACCTGACGTGAGGCCAAGATAGTTATAGAGATGATTCATCCATTCTCGGTCACGTTGTACGAGATACTCATTGACAGTCACAAGATGAACACCTAGACCTGTGAGAGCGTTTAATATAAGTGGCATTGAGGCAACGAACGTTTTTCCTTCACCTGTTTTCATTTCAGAAATCCTTCCTTGATGGAGTACCGTTGCACCAATGAACTGCACATCAAAAGGGACTATTTCCCATGTGATAGTATGTCCTCGCACTTCAAATGTTGTTCCTTTCAACCTTCGGCACGCATCTCCAATCACGGCATACACCTCCGGGAGGATTTCCCAAAGTTTATCCTGGTACATTTTATGAAGTTTCTCCATTTCATTTTCGTGCTTAGTCTTGAGTTCTTTTTTATACTGCGGAGAGAGTATGGCTTCGTCTTGGAACATCTCGTTCTCCAGTTGATCTACCTTTTCCTTTTGTTTCTCTACATGTTTGGCTATGGCTTCTTTGAATACCGGGATTTTTGCTTTAAGGTCGGCGTCTGAAAGACCGGTCAAAGTTTTTTCATATGTTCGTATTTGATCTACAATACTTCGAAGTTTCTGAACCTCTTTTTCGTTTGGGTCACCAAAAAATTTTGAGAAGAATGCCATATTGAAATGCTATTAAATGCTATTTTTTTACACATTGGACTATAATAGTTTTTAATCTACTTGCAAACCAAAATCTTGCGGTTATAGTTTATCTATCACGATGGTGAGCTACGTTGGGGTTCCTGTCTCCAATCGGATGCTCACCGTTCTTATTTTTCCTGTTCTTTCCCCCACGAAATCCGTAATTCATGATCTTGCGTAAATCACTAACATAAAAAAAGTAGTGGGCATATTTCCTGATCAGTGAAGAATATCCTCTCTTGTTGGGGATTCCAATTTTGAATAATTTATTATGCTTATCAAGATATTCATAGAGACAATAAAAATCCCCGTCACCGGAAATAATAACCGCTTTTTCGTAATTATTCAATTCAATCATAGTTTGCAAAACAAGTTCTGCATCGCAGTTCCCCTTCACTATTCCATCACGTTCAAGAGTTGGTTTATAAATGAGTTCATAGCCATTTTCTGTGAGTGATTTGTACATTGGTTCATTCCCCTCCACAAATCCTATGAAAAGAAATGCCTTTTCTACATTAAATTTTTCTTTGAGATACACCCGGAGTTTGCGAAAATCAAGCTTCCAACCGAGAGCATTAATCGCAAGATTAAGATTTTGACTATCTATGAATGCATAGTTATTATGTGGCTTTTTTGGCTTTATTTTTTGAAAGAATTTTTTGATCATAATTGTTAATAAATTATCGTCCCACGATTTGAACTACTTGAACTTGTCCCAGTCCCCTGACTCCCAAAATTAATTATAAACATCAATGCCAAAAGCAGAAAAAAAATCCCGGCCATCAGTTGAACAAAGTACATCCACTTGGAAAACGGACGTAGGGCAGACACGCCTTGCATCTGTTTTTTCAGAAGTAAGTTGATCACCGCAAATGTTACCGCTGCGATGATCCATACTATTATAAGAAGAATTTGTGTTATTGTCGGTGTCATGCGTTTTTGGATACAGTTTCAATCCCAACTATACACTCTCCGTCAAAGAGAGAAAGCGTTTTTGTGAGCTTCGGCATATCACCGCTATATGAGAGATCAAGGGCGAGAGTCTCCTTGCGAATATAATCCCCCCATTCCTCAAGCATCTTGGTCAGCTCCTGTGCAATATTTCCGGAAATTAAAATGGTGATATTGTCTGTCACTGCAAGATCATTGTCTTTACGTAAATCCTGGATTTCACGCACCAGATCCCTTGCGGCACCTTCACGAATGAGTAATTCGTCAATTGTCGTATCAAGTGCAACAACAATCCCGGCCATACTCTGCGCAGAAACTCCTTCGTGACTTTCGTACCCGACTTCTACCTCGTGTGGTTCTAAAATCATTCCCATGATTTCAATGGATCCATCATCTTTGAGTATAAAATTCCCAGCTCTTGCCTCTTTAATAACCTCCTGCACCTTGCCTCCGAGCCTCGGCCCAAGCACCTTAGCATCCGGCTTCGCCACCGGTTTTCCAAGTTGTTCCGGATCTTTTTCAAACCGGATTTCTTTCACATTAAGCTCCTCTAAAATTACCTCTTTGTATTTTTCCAGCTGTGTAATTTTCAAAGATTTCGGCAGAGCAATTTGTGCTAAGCGTAGTGGCATTCGCACCTTTATTTTTTCTTTTGAACGGATGGCAAGCCCAAGTTGCACAATAGCTCGAACTGCATTTACTTCTTTAATAAGATTTTCATCAAACCAATTATTTTTATTGGTATCAAAGTAGGAAAGATGCACAGACTCAGCATTTGGAACGAGATTCATGTACATTTCCTCAGTAATGAAAGGAGTGATTGGAGCCAGGAGTTGGCAAAACCGGATTAATACCTCGTGAAGCGTTGAATACGCATTATTTTTATCAGTATCATTTTCACTCTTCCAAAATCTGCGACGAGAGCGACGGATATACCAGTTGGTCATCGCATCCATACTCGCAAGCAGGATATCTGTCACACCTTTGAGATCATATTTTTCCATTGCCTCGTGGTAGAGCCTCTCCGTGTTTTCCATTTCAGAGAGCATCCAGAGATCAAGATTGTGCGAAATATTAGTTAAATCTTTTGATTCAATATCCCAATTATCAACATTGGCATACGTCATAAAAAACGTGTACGAATGCCAGAGCGGAAGGATCATTTTTCGGAGAGTTTCTTCGACGCCTTTTTTACTGAAACGTAAGTTTTCTCCATGGACGACAGGTGAGTTCATGAGGTAAAACCTGAGGCTATCTGCTCCAAGTTCAGTAAAAATCTCAGAAGGATCAGGATAGTTTTTGAGCCGTTTGGACATTTTTTTCCCATCCTCAGCTAATACTAGGCCGTTCACCACAACATTTTTAAATGCAGGATTATCTTGACCAAGTCCTGATGCACCGTCTGTTAATGCGGTTGCGAGCACCATCAATGTATAAAACCAGCCCCTTGTCTGATCAGCTCCTTCGGCAATGAAATCTGCCGGAAAATTTTTCCTGGTTTTTTCAAGATTTTCAAATGGATAATGATTTTGTGCATACGGCATAGAACCTGATTCAAACCAACAATCAAAAACCTCCGGAACACGGTACATCAATTCACCTTTTTCTGAAGTGAGCGTTATCCCATCCACAAAGTGTTTGTGAAGATCAAATTCTTTTCCGGAGAGACTATCAAGAAATAAGGTTTTTGCTGAGCCGGTTTCGAGCTCATTGATGGTCGACATTTTTTCAGGAGATTTATTCCGAAGTACGTATTCCACCACTTGGAGAACAGCGGCATGGGAAACTATGTATACCGTTTTTCCTGCATGGTTTTCTTTTATGTCTTTCAATAAAGAAGTCAGGCGTTTTGCAATATCTTCATAACTTTCACTTCCTGTTGTTCTTTTTCCGGAAAAATATTCTTTTGACCCGCTTAGCTTTTCGTATACATCTATTTTAGAAAGCACTTCTTCCGTGTCCAATTTCTTACCTTCCCAATCACCTCCGTTCATTTCTATAAGACCACCATCTATTTTTATTTCAATAGTTCCACCAAAAAATTTCTCCACAGCTTGAGCGGTCTCACGTGCTCTGAGAATGGGAGAAGAATATATCACATCCGGGCGTTCCTCAACATATTTCATTAATGTATCAGAAACCTGTTTTTTGCCTTTTTCGGTGAGGTGATGTTTATCAATTTCTGATGACCAAATATTAGTAACGTTCTTTTCAGATTCGCCATGTCGTAATAAAACTATCTTCGTGAGACGACCTTTTGCTTCATGATATAGTTCATCAAGCCCTGCAATTACCTTCATTTCTAATCCGTCTTTCGTGCGCCAGATCGGCAATGGAGTTCCCCAAAACCTGTTTCGGGAAATCGCCCAATCTCGGACATTTTCTAACCACTTCCCAAATCTGCCGTCCTTCATGTGATCCGGTACCCAATGCACTTTTGCATTATTTGCGATGAGTTTTTCTTTGAGCTCTGTCACTCGTACAAACCATGTTTCGATAGGTTTGTAGATTAAAGGGGTGTCTGTTCTCCAACAATGAGGGTAGCTGTGCATGATGGTTTCTTGCTTCACTAAAGATCCATCATTTTTTAGACGTTCGATAATCGGTTTATTCGCATCAAACACGAGCATATTTTCAAAGTCTTTCACCTCATGAGTAAATGTCCCGTCATCCTGGATGGGATCCATGATCTCGATCCCTTTTTCATTGATAACACGGAAGTCATCTTCACCATATGGGGCTAAATGTACAATCCCTGTACCATCTCCTTCTGTGACGAAATCAGCTAGGACAGTCTGGAAGGCACCTTCCTCAGCTTTATGTGCAAAGTATGGAAAAATCGGAGTGTATTTCAAATTGGCAAGATCTGAACCATGAAAAGTTGTAAGGATTTGGTATTGAGCTTCATCCTTGTAATATTTTGATAGCGAAGATTTTGCCAAAACATATTGTTCATTTTTTTCAACATCCTTGATGAGAACATATTCCATTTTTTCTCCCAAAGCGAGCAAAAGGTTGGATGGAAGGGTCCACGGGGTTGTTGTCCATGCCAAAATATAAATAGGTTCACTATTTTCAAATCGAAAATTGGGCAAAAGAAACTTGACTGTCACTGCCGGATCTTGCCTGTCTTGATAATTTTGTTGTGCTTCAAAATTAGAAAGCGGGGATGAAATACGGTAGGAAAAAGGCACTACTTTTTTACCAAGATAGACGAGATCCTTTTTCCAAAGCTCAGCAAACACCCACCAGATTGACTCCATAAACCATGGCTCCATAGTCTTATAATCGTCGTCCATATCCACAAATCGACCCAGACGCTCAATCATTACTTTCCATTCATCAGCATATTTTAATATAGTTTGACGACAGCTTTCATTAAATCGATCTACACCGTATTCTTCGATCTCAAGCCGAGATCCAAGTCCAAGTTCCTTTTCTTTTTCAAACTCGATAGGAAGACCATGGCAATCCCATCCCCAACGCCGATCCACGCGGTACCCGCGCATTGTCCAATACCTCGGCACCATGTCCTTCATGACCGAGGCGAGGATATGACCATAATGAGGAAGCCCGGTCGCGAAAGGGGGTCCGTCGTAAAAAGTATATTCTTTGTCTGTGGATCTTGACGTGATAGATCTCCTAAAAATCTGCTCTTTTTTCCAAAAATCGAGAATACGTTCTTCTAATTTTGGAAAAGATTCTTTGGGGTTCGGTTTTTTGAAGTGGTGAGTCATGGTAAACAAAAAATGCAGAATAAAATATTTCTGCAATCGGCCCAAAAAATTTGGGAGGTACCACCGAGAGCTATACTTGATTTGGTTTGAGGAGTCTACTGGGATTTTGGCCCTTTCTTTCCTCTACGCTTCACTCATGTGAAATCCCGTTGATAGCGGGTTGGCGTATTTGATTCAAAATTATAGTAACAGGATTTTATTTATTGAAAAGAAAAAATAACTCCTGGGCAAAAAAAGAAAACCCAGGAGTTTGGAGGTAGCATCTACATGACAAGTGTTTTCTCTACCAAGTTTGTTGTTACTATAGTTAGGAATGTTTATTAGTCAACACCTACTTCCACTCCGCACTTTTTACACCTCTTCCCTGAGGCAGAACCTCAATCACATACATCACATTGGCAAATTCTTCTCCAACCAATGGACACACCTTCATCACCACGCACGTCGTCAGATATCTCCTCTCATTGATCACCTTTTTATCTTTGTCTAAAAATATCAAATCAAGTGGCATTATCATATCCTGCATATGAAAAGGATGCTTTCCCACCTCATCAAATGTAAAAAGCATACCTGTTCCGTCTGCGAGGCTTTCTCGATATGACAATCCCTGTTTCCTTTTTTCCGGAGAATTTGCCACCTCCAACGCAAACTCTTTTTTCTCGCCATTTTCGAATGTGAGCAAGACTTTCTGCAAATCATACACAAATGGTGCCTTCATTTTCTGGCTTAAAGTTTTTTTGTATTCATCGAGTTTATCATAAAATCCAAGACAATCTTTCATTAGTGTTGCATCCACATATTTACAAACGTTCTTATCCATGAACGCTCCATACAATAATTTTGTACATTCCTCACCCTTCACTTTATCACCTCCTGTTTCACATAACTTGATGTTTTTTGCATTGTATGCGGAGTCAGCCAACTGCATCACATCCATGGTTCTTGTATTTCTAATGTTCTGGTATGCAAAAAACGCCGCAACAGAAAGCGCGATCAAAAGGAGGAAGAAACTAATTCGTTTTGTGGTGGAGTTCATAGATTTGAGAAAGGTTTGTACACATACTTTAGAATAAAGAATCTTTGTGTGCAAGGTATGAACCTCTACCATAAAGTATTCCTGTTATTTGAGTCCTGTTGTTAAAATGTAGCAACAATCAAACACCTTTTCGCTTTCCTTTTAAAAAATGTCGCTCAATACTGAAACGATATTTTTAAAGATATATGAAAAAATACAAGACAATGGTTTATGTAGATGGATTTAATTTGTATTATGGTGTGCTCAAAGGTACACCTTACAAGTGGCTTAATATTGATGCTCTTGTAAAAAATTTACTGACAAATAATGAGATTATTGGGATTAAGTATTTTACTGCGCCTGTGACCGATAGAAGAAGACTCAAGAACCAAAAAATATATATTTGTGCATTACAAACAATGATTCCATATTTTGAATGTATATTTGGTTATTTTCAAGAAAAGCGTTCTGACATGCGACATCTAAATCCACCCCCGAACAAAGTTCAAGTACTTGTTTCAGAAGAAAAAGGGACAGATGTTAATATTGCAGTTGAAATTGTAAACGATATTCATACTAAAGATTTTGACAGTGTTCTATTAATTTCAAATGATGGAGATTTAGAAAGATCTTTAAACATTGCAAAACAAAAAGGGAAAAAGATTATTCTAATTTCACCATTAATGAATAAAAAAGCTCGTCCAGCACATAAATTAGTAAAAATTGCTGACCATGTCTATTTCCTAAAAATACCAAATATATTAAAAAAATCATTATTACCAAAATCAGTAGGAATTTATACCTGTCCATCGCATTGGTAATACTGAAAGGCCATCCTCACGGTATGGCCCGTCTCAAGCTATACACTTGAGACGGGCCATGTAAATAGCTTGAGATCAACATAAATATTTTAATGCTGAAAATATTGAAGTCAAGAACTTTACGCCGCGGGCATTTCAAAAAATTGTTTATGCGTCAGACTCACTTTTCCTTCTCCTTCAAGTGCCTTCACTTTAACCTTGATGCGATCTCCAAGTTTCAACACATCTTCAACAGCGTTGATCCTCATCGGAGCAATTTCTGAAATATGAAGAAGTCCTTCCTTGCCGGGAGCGTATTCAACGAGGGCGCCAAATCCGAGGATCCGTGTTACTTTTCCTTCAAACTCATCTCCGACTTGAGGCATGTAGGTGAGAGCCTTAATCATAGCAACTGCTTCCATCACGCCTTTCGCGTCTGTACCTGTGACCATAACAAGACCGTTATCATCAATATCGATCTTCGCATTCGTTGCGGCAACAATAGATCGGATCATCTTTCCGCCAGGACCGATCACCTCACCAATAGACGCTACCGGAATCATCATTGACTCGATACGTGGAGCATATTGAGACATCTCTTTGAGAGGAGCTGAAAGTACCGCCGTCATCGTATCCAAAATATGCTTTCGTCCTTTATCGGCTTTCGCAATCGCATCTTTCAATATTTCGCTTGTTAATCCCTCGATCTTGATATCAAGTTGCAGAGACGTAATACCTTTATCCGTACCGGCAACTTTGAAATCCATATCTCCAAGGAAATCCTCAAGCCCCTGAATATCAAACAAAATACAATGTTCTTTGGTGTCCTTGTCTAAAATAAGTCCCATCGCAATACCTGATACAGGAGCGGAAATCGGCACACCAGCATCCATGAGAGCAAGCGTAGAGCCGCAGACAGAGGCCATTGATGATGAACCATTACTCATTAGGACTTCAGATACAACTCGGATCGTATATGGAAACGCTTCCTTCGTTGGAAGTACAGCCAAAAGTGCTCGCTCAGCCAGATCTCCATGACCAATCTCCCGACGTCCGGGACCTCGATTAGGAGCTACTTCACCGACGGAAAATGCCGGGAAATTGTAATGATGGAGATATCGTTTCTCTGTCGCTTCATCCATGTCATCAACTACCATTGCATCTCCGGGAGAACCAAGGGTGAGCATTGATAACACTTGTGTTTCACCTCGCGTGAACAATCCTGACCCATGGACTCTTGGGAACAAACCATGCTCAACTGCGATCGGTCTGATTTCATCCAACTTTCTACCATCCACACGAACTCCTTCACGGAGAACCAGCTTTCTCATATGATATTGGATTTGATCATACACCACTTTTTTTACATCTTTTTCTGTCCAAATATTACCTTCTGTTTTATCTGTGTATTTTGGGGCAAAATGTTCAAGTGTCTCTTTCATAATGGCCTTTTGCGCAAGGTCTGCATCATCTTTTCCTTTTCCGAAAATACCTTTGACCTTTGACTCTGAAACAAAGTCTCCCACCTCTTTGACAACCTCCGCAGGAACATCAATAATAATCAGTTCAATAGGTTTGATATCTGTAATTGCGCTTAAAAATTCTTTTTGGATCGCACAAAGTTCTTTGATCTTCTCATGGGCTTTTTCAAGTGCTTTGAGAAATAAATCAGAGTCTACCTCCTTAGCTCCCGCCTCGATCATGGTGATGGCATTTGCAGTACCGGCTACCATGAGATCCAACCGACCATTTTCAACTTGTTCATAATTTGGATTCACAACAATTTCTTCAGTACCATCTTCTTTCATTACAAGTCCTACTCTCACTCCTGCACATGGGCCTCCAAACGGAGCTCCGGTGAGAGAACAAGCAAGCGATGCTCCTAAAATAGCAATATCCTCAGGGTTATTCACCATGTCAGCTTGCAACACATTAACTACTACCTGCACGTCATTTCGTGTGTTTTTTGGAAACAACGGCCGAAGCGGACGATCGATCATTCGAGCCGCGAGGATAGAACCATCCGAAGGACGACCTTCTCTTTTGATAAACCGGCTTCCTTTCATTTTCCCTGTTGCGTAAAATTTTTCTTGGTAGTCAACTAACAACGGGAAGAAATCCATCCCGGGACGAGGCTCCTTTGCAATTGTTGTCGTGACCAAAATGGAGGTGTCTCCGTAACTGACCTGAATACTTCCGGTCGCGAATTTAGCGAGTTTTCCGGTCTCTAACACGAGTTTTCGCCCGAGGAATTCTTTTTCAATTCTGTGAATTTGCATAGCAAAACATTATAATATAATGATCCTATGCTTTTGTTTGGTCTCACGTGCCGTGTGCTAATAGTTTTAGCAGTCCGCACTTGAGACGAAAAGTGAGCAGAGGAACGAGGGGAGTGTAGCAGGTTTTTGGGAAAATGGAAGGGGATGTTGGGATATGAAAAAGAGGGGTCTCCCCCCTCTAATTTGCACAAATAATGTGCTTTTACGATTCCATTCTTTCCAAAATCATTTTAATTTCTTCCATGATTTCAAGGTCACTTTCAAGTTCATCCATAGTGAGCGTGCAATCGCGTTTACTTTTAAAGTTGAGTTTGAGTGAATGGTCTGAAGGCCAAATCCAGACTACACCAGAAATATCATCAGTACACATTTCTGGAGCCTTATCAGGAAGGTATGTCAGAAAGAAATTGAAGTTACGACATTCTAAAACATCATAATTTCCACACCCTCCATTAAAGTTAAATCCAGAACAAATTCGTTTCCTCACATCTAGAGAGTCTAATGAGGAAAGAAGTGCAACTTTTGACACAATTGTGGCTATTTGCATGCCTGTATTGAACACCCTACTAAAACTTATTTTAGAGGGGATGTAATCCCCCTCATCAATTGCAATTTTACCGTTCATTCTTGATAAAACATCCGAGAAGAAGTTGGGATATTCGAAGTCATTGTATTCAAAAACAAGCTTACAAGTGTCATCATTAAAACTAAAAGTATAATGATTTGATAACCCACTATTTTTACCAAATAGATCTTCTATAAGCTCCTGAGAAACTCCTCTGGGTAACTTGACTCCCTTATAGACGATTAATTTCCGGACAGCTATGGTATCCATAATTTTATTTTCCGCCTTTTATTTTTTTATTGAATCCAATCTACAACTATTACCACACAAGTCAATCTTTCAACACCTCACCTTTGACACTTACATGAACCCACGCTACAATCCAACCACTTAACAACATAACTCCAACCCATGGACGTCTCAATGGATACCATCATCAATCTCTGCAAAGGTCGCGGCTTTATCTTCCAAGGCTCCGAGATTTACGGTGGGATGGCGTCCACGTATGATTACGGACCCCTCGGTGTAGAGCTCAAAAACAACGTCAAACAAGCATGGTGGCGAACATTTGTGCAAAATCGGGAGGACATGGTCGGACAAGATGCTGCGATATTAATGAACCCGCGTGCGTGGGAGGCGTCGGGGCATGTGGGTGGATTTTCGGATCCATTGATGGATTGTAAGGAATGTAAAAATAGATGGAGAGCTGACAAACTCATCGAAGAATATCTTGAAAAAAATGTAGCCGACGCAGATCGCGTCATTGGTTGGCCGACTGAAAAAACCCCTTTCTCAGAAATGGAAGGATTTATTAAAGATAAAAAAATCGCTTGCCCAAATTGCAAAGCAACAAATTTTACAGAAATCCGTACATTTAATTTAATGTTCAAGACATTTCAAGGTGTGGTGGAAGATAGCACAAGTATCGTCTATTTAAGGCCAGAAACGGCCCAAGGAATCTTTGTTGATTTCAAAGCGATTTTGAATTCTTCACGCAAAAAAATCCCGTTCGGGATTGCTCAAATTGGAAAAGCTTTCCGAAATGAAATCACTCCGGGAAATTTTACTTTCCGCACCCGGGAGTTCGAGCAAATGGAGATCGAGTACTTTGTTTCGCCTGAGGATTGGAAGCCTTCGTTTGAGGAGTGGCAAAAAGCGATTCATGCATTCGCACTTAGTTGCGGACTTGATCCAGAAAAGCTCCGGTTCCGTGAACATGCCAAGGATGAGCTTTCACACTATTCATCCCAAACTGTTGATATAGAATACAAATTCCCATTTGGGTGGGGAGAGTTATGGGGCCTCGCCTACAGAGGAGACTTTGATCTTTCTCAACATCAGAAATTTAGCGGTGAAGACCTTTCATATTTTGATCAGGAACATAATAAAAAATACATACCTCATGTCATTGAGCCTTCGGTCGGCGCTGATCGCCTCTCACTTGCCATTTTACTTTCATGTTATACTGAAGAAACGGTTGGAGATGAAACTCGAGTGGTCTTAAAATTTCCGAAAAATTTAGCGCCGTACAAAGTTGCCGTATTACCGCTTGTGAACAAACTGGAAGACAAGGCGAAAGAAGTATACGAGAGTATAAAACGAGAATTCCACACTGAGTTTGACCGCTCCGGAAGCATCGGTAAACGATACAGACGGCAAGATGAAATAGGGACGCCGTATTGCGTGACCATAGATTTTGAAACCCTTGAGGATGGTGCCGTTACTGTGCGAGATCGGGATAGTATGGAACAGGAACGTGTAAAGTTATCTGAATTGAAATCTTATTTGGCAGGTAAACTTGCTTCGTAGTCTTCTTCAGTTGCAGGTTCAAATGCAGAAACCCCTTTACCGGTTGATGACCAGAGTAGGGCTGTTTTTGCTTCAGGAAAACGGTTGGTGCTTCCAAGTAAAATTACAATATATTTGTGAGCATTTTTTGATTGTACTATACCGATATATGACTGACCGGCATTATCCGTGGTGCCGGTTTTGAGGCCAATTACTTTCATGAAAGATGTCCCCAAAAGTTCGTTCGTTGTTTTGAGTTCATATGGCAACCCGGAAAGAGACGTTGAGATTTCTTTCTGCGTGCTGGAAATTTCTAAAACTTCCGGAAATTCTTTCATCACATATTTGGAAAGAGTGAACAAATCCCTCGCCGTTGTGTAATGATTGGGACTATCCAATCCCATAACATTTTCAAAATGCGTCGCAACCATGCCGATTTCCTCGGCTTTTTGATTCATCTTTTGTATGAACTTAGGTCCTCCACCTGAGAAATGTTCAGCTAAAGCCACAGTAGCATCATTTCCGGAGCGGATGAGAGCCCCATGGATGAGGTCTTTTACAGTCAATGCATCGTGGGCTTTGTAGCCTACTTTTGATCCCTCTGTTTCGGTCGCAGCCTTAGAAATATTCACAACATCTGCAAGCTTATAGTTTTCCAAACTCACTAAAACAGTCATCAACTTGGTGAGGGACGCCATCGCATGTGGCTCCATGCTTTTCTTTTCCAGAATGATTTCCCCAGTTTCTAAATCGCCAATCAAAAAATTATCAGCAGTTGTTGCCGGGATAACTTCAGTTGAAATTTCTGTAAGTACTTGGCCGGAACCAGTAAGCGTTTTTGGTTCGTCTGCAAATACAGGGAGTCCAAAAAATATGGAGAGCATTATTGTAAACATAGGTTTCCATCTTCAGCGTCCTTGGCGAGAACAAGTAAAATGCCATCATCTTCGTCGGTCGGAAGTGTGACGTGAATATAATTTTTTTCTGCCAGATATGCAAATAAGTCCTCCATTTTGTGACGGAATTTTATAACGTCGTCGAAGATAAAGAGGGTGTCGGCATGAGAGAGAGGGATGGAAGCTTTAAAATATTCTACGTATTCTTTTTTCATCGCGTCGATGAAGATAAGGTCGAATGTGTCTGTGAGAGTTGGGATTATTTCTTTGGCGTCACCACAGAGGAAGGTGATTTGGTCAATGACGTCCATGGTTTGGGCATGTTCTTTTGCTTCAGTGATATCTCGCTCTGATCGCTCGATTGTCGTTATTTGAGCTCCGAATTTTGCGAAAAAGAGGGTGGAGACACCGTTTGCTGTTCCGATTTCGAGGATGGTTTTTGCTTTGGATATTTGGGCGAGTATTAATAATGTGTATCCATTTTTCATGGAGACGTTTGGGACTTTTTGCTCACGACTTTTTGCATGTATTTTTTTCAGTTCGGAAAAATATCCCATAAATTTATAGATAATTACAGAATGACTATATGGATTTTTGAGAGTTTGAAAACGAAAGATAAAAAACAAATCCCCTATTGCAACGCAAAAGGGGATTTAAGCCGAACAACTTTTGAAGTCAAGTTCTTTGTTATCTTTTTGTCATAGACAATACATTTAATCCCTGAAGTTTTGCCAATAAAGTTTGAATTTTATTAACAACTACTTCAACCCTTGCAGTCATTTCATCAACATGATACTCAGTTTGGAATTCAACAAACTTTACCAACACTTCATTGCAACCTGATATGAGTTCACTCCAAATTGTATACAATTCCAAATCTTTTTGCACTTCTGAAATATTTGGTAAAAACTTTTCAATCTGCTGCTCGAGATCATGTAGATCTTTCATAAGTGAATTAAACTTTTCTTGATATGTCATATCAACCACCTTATTTTTTTGAGTACTCTATTCACAAAGTCTATAAAGTCAAAGGATTTTGAATATCCCCCGGCCGGATTGTACCTGCCGGAGGGATATTGTTAGTTAATTGTTGGAAACTCTACCCCTCGAATGAGGAAGTAGATTTCTGGATATGAAAGAGCTACGCATTAATTGCTTATCTATTGGTACAAAAGGTAACTCTAAGCACGCTTTGAATTTTTCAAGATCACCTAGTAGATTCGCAACAATATTCTCAATATTCAAGATCCTTTCTGAAACGTTTTTATCACTGTCTTTATTAGCTTTTTTTACGATTTTAATCCTTACATTGAAAGTTAAGATCGTTTTAATAGAACCATTTAACTGCTTGATTAACTCTTCGGATGTAAAATTGGCTGCCTTTGGGTCATTAATATAGTCTTTAACTATACGCATAACTTCCTGAGCAAGCAGTTTCGCTTGCGTCAAATCTTCCTCATTGGCGTCCACCAGCATCTTGAGTCCATTCATTTCTTCAGTTACTTCAGTTTGTGCAGTTAATTCAGTCATGCTTTTTATTTTCGCTCCTAATTTTAATTTTGCCCAAATGTACCCAAAAAAAAAGATAAGTCAAATCAACTTATCTTTTTCTTCATTTTCCCGATCTCTACCCGATCTTCAACATCACAAAACTCAGTACCTTCGCTCCACCAAGTACATCCTTCACTTTCATCGCCGGATCACGAATATAATCTTGCGTTATAAGAGCCTGTGACTCTTTGAATTTTCGCACTTTTCCTTCAATAATATTCTCAATAATGTTCTCAGGTTTTCCTTCTGCTTTTAATTGATCTCGATACACATCTTTCTCTTTCTCAATCTCACTTGCATCGACCTCATCCGGATTCACAACAGACGGAGCGCTTGCTACCACCTGCATCGCCATATTTTTCCCAAGTTCTCCATCTCCTCCTTCAAGTGAAACAATCGCCGCTACTTTGTTATTTGAATGCACATATACTGCCAGATTGTCTCCTTTGAGCATAGATACATCTGCTACTTTGATGTTTTCACCAAGTGTCACAATCGCCTCATTAGCAATTGCCTCACCCTCAGTCATTGCAGCCTCAGCATTTTTTTCAAATGCAATATTTGCAATATCTTTTACCAACTTTACAAAGCTCTCAGTCCTTGCAACAAAGTCAGTTTCACAAACAACCTTTACCACTACTCCGATATTTCCTCGGATCTCTGCAAATACAACACCCTCGGTAGTCTCTCGATCAGCTTTAGAAACTGCTTTTGCCTCTCCTGATTTTCTCAGAAGGTCAATTGCTTTCTCTTCATCTCCTCCAGCCTCTATTAAAGCTCTTTTACATGCCATCATAGACACGCCCGTTTTTGCTCTCAGGTCCATTACAGCCTTAGCACTTATTTCCATAGTGTATAAAATTTAAAATAAAACATTCAGACTTACGCAGCCATCTCCGTTTCCACTTCAGCCATCTTAATCACATTCTCTGATTTAGCAGGAGTTTTTCTCTCACATGCAGTTGCAATATAACTAAGAACATATTCCAAAGATTTTCGTGCATCGTCATTTGCAGGGATAACATAATCCACCCCTTCAGGACTTGCATTCGTATCAACAATAGCAACAACCGGAATATGACATAAATTTGCTTCTTTTACAGCCAAAGCCTCTTTGAGAGGGTCAACCACAAACATGACATCAGGCAGGCCTCGCATAAGCTCAACACCACCAAATGAGCTCGATAATTTTTCATAATCTTTTTTAAATTTCGCGACTTCTTTTTTCGTATATTTTTCCTCTAAATCTCCACTCTCCAAATCTGTTCGAAGTTCTTTCAATTTTCCTATTCGCTCTCGTAGTGAATCCCAGTTTGTTAGAAGTCCCGCAGGCCATTTATTTGTTACATACGGCACATGCAATTTGATCGCCATGTCTTTCATAATCGGACTTACTTGCGGCTTTGTACCTACAAATAACATTGTTTTCCCTTCTTTTGAGGCAACCTCAAGAAATTTTAAAGCTTTTTCCAACTGGTCCTTCGTCTTCTCCAAGTTTATCACATGAATACCGTCTTTTTCAGCGTAAATAAATTTTTTCATCTTAGGATTCCATTTAGACTTTTTATGTCCAAAATGAACGTTTGCTCCTGCCAAATCTTGTACCAAAATTTCTTTCATAACTGCCTGGAAAAGGAAAATATAATAATTCGTAGCCGCATATTATACTGATTTGGCTTCACTGCAAGAAAAAAGTGAGAAAAAGTATTGATGTAAATATTTCTTTTGAAAGATAAAGTACCCGGATCTCAATTGCCTGCACGTTCATTCGGCAAGAATCGATCCTAGGGTACATTTATCTTTCAAAAGTTATCTCTAATTTTTCAGTATTTTCTGCAAAAAACCACAGATAGCAAACGTTCCCTCAGTAATTGTTGCTTTTGCAAACCCGCTGTCGAACTGACTCAACTCATTTTTATCCTTTGCGATTTTTTCAATGACATCCAGAATATTCTGATTTTTTTCCATGATAACACCAATATGATATTTATTTATAAGCTCTGCATTACCTTGCTCCTGCCCCGGAAGTACCTTGGTAATAATCATTGGGCGACGAGCCGCAATACATTCCATTACTGTCGCTCCACCAGCCTTTGTAATTATCACATCCGCGGCTTTCATATACGCATACATATTATCAACCCATTTGAGCAAAGTAACATTGTCTCCCAGATTCATTTTTTCCAGTTTCTGGAACAAATCCTCATTGTTTGCCAAAATCATAATGAGTTTAGCATGTTTTCCGCATTTTTGATGGAAATCTTTAACCCATGCGACATCTTTCAATTTACTTCCAGTCCCGACAGACATGAGAAACACTTGCTTCTCCGTATGAATATGCAAACTTTGACGAGCTTCTTCTTTAGAAAGAGAATGAAAAAACTTCGGGTGAACAGGAAACCCAAGTACTTTTACTTTTGTTTTTGCATACCCCTTCTCAACTACCGCTTCTTTGGTCTCTTCGTTAGCCACGATATAATAATCAACATCCTTGCCGTACCACATCTCGTGTATGGAAATCGAATCTGTAATAACTGTAACAAACGGAATATATTTCTTCATCTGGCGCAGAGAACGTTTAATCCAGTGGTTAATTCCAGGAAAAGAGTATGTGGAAACAATCACGTCAGGATTTTCCTCCTCGATGATGGCATCCAATTTTCCGGCAAACATCGGGTATCCAAAACCATGCACGAGTGCCATACCCTCCTTAGAATCAGTTGATTCAAACATCCACTGATAAAGTTTTGGAGTATGTTTCACAGTTGTCTCATAAAATGTGTTCAGATCAACTGGGAGTTCCTTGAACACTATTTCTGCATCGTACCCATATTTTTCATGCATCCCTGCCAAAATGGCTTTCGCAGCGGAAGTATGACCGTGACCTGCGCGAATTGTGATGATAAGAATCTTTTTTCGATGTTCCAGCATCTGTTTTTGTTTCCGAAGAAACGCTTCCAATAGACTAAGAGACTGGTCATTCAACAATCCAGCTATCATTCCATAAAAAAATTTCTTGGATATGTGAGAATATTCATCAATTGTATGCTTATTTGTCGATTTCTCGAGAATGAGTGCAAGCTCCTGTAAATACTGGGCAAACATGTTTTCAAGTACATTTGTTCTAGAGTTTTTTTCAAAAAATACTTTTTGGAAATTCAATGCCTCTTTAAATATTGTTGATCTTTGGCTGTACATACTATTGTTTGGTTGGTAAACACTTGTATTTTAGCGAGAAATTTGCTATACTACAATGACATATAAAAAATACTATGAACAAGGTGAGGATAGGAATAGTACTGCTTATGATACAACTTGGCATTCCAAGTGTATTTGCAGCAGACAAGCCACAAGTTAAATGCGGCGATGGTGCGCTACCCGGTTGTGACAGCAATATCAGTATCGGGGCTGTATTTACAAACCTAGTTCCGACAGTCATAAACTTTGTTATCTTCGGCATTGCAATTGTGTCCTTTGCGTTTCTTGTCAAAGGCGGCATAGATATGATCTTGGCTCTGGGACAGGAAGAAAAAATGAAAAAAGCTGTGGGAAGCATGGTCTCGGCTGTTATCGGCCTAGCTGTTGCTCTCCTATCGTATGCGATTGTTGCGGCGATTGTATCTCTTAAAATTTTTGGATAACATGAAAAAAATAATTTCAATTTTGCTTTCTGTGGGACTGGGGATCGGGCTTGCCTTTGGGGGTGTATTAGCTGCTGATGAAAATTTTTTAACTCCAAATACGCCAACACTATTTGCTCCAACGGAGAATGGATTAGAAGCTGTTAAACCAACCGAAGATGCTAAATCCCAACAGGTGAACCTTTTATTCCAGGGACCTCAGTCTGTTATGAGATTTCTTTTCGGATTATTTACTTTGATTGGGGTTTTAGCAAGTATTTATGCCGGATCACGCATAGTTTTCTCACAAGGAGATCCAAAAAAGATGCAACAGGGGTTTTTTATGCTTCTCTACACAGCCATCGGGTTTCTGATTATCGGTAGTGCCTGGTTTATCATACGGTTTATCCTTAATTTCAAATTCTAATGAAAAAAGGATTATCTGTTTTTATAGTAAGTTTTAGTCTTATGCTTACAACAAGTTTTGTCCAGGCCGCAGATCCTTGCGATCTGTCAGTTGGCGGAGATGCAGCTTTTTCTTTTCAAAGTATAACTCCGGATAATGCCCCGTCCATCAAACAACTTGGAGTGGATTGCAGCAAGCTGAAAATCTCAAATGATGCGAATATCAATGGTAAAAATCTTGCAACAACAAATGCTGCAAATGCAACAACCATATTGATTAAGAATATCATATCCATTGTCACCGGTTTCATTGCATCATTTGCGGCTCTTTATGCTATTTTTCGACTTATGGGACACGCCTTGGCCTTGGCACAATCCCAAGGTGATGCAACTAAAATGGATGCCGCAAAAAAGGGAATAGTGAACACCCTAGCCAGTCTTTTCATTATTTCGATAGCATATATGATTGTGTATACAATCATCAATACAACTCTGGCAATTCCTGCAACACTGCCGACTTCATCCACAACTGCCGGTACACGATAACCAGTCTAAAAAATATAGATCAATACTGATGAAAGCACCAATACGAGCAATATCATTCCAACACCTATTTTCTGCACAATTTTCATATTTTTGAGGTAAGTTTAAGAAGTTTTCTGCGAGATGAGGATCCCGCAATTATCTGTACTCTCCACTTCTTCAGCGATTCCCTTTCAAAATATTCGATCAGTTCCTGATTGGCTTTTCCTTTTTCTGGAGGTTTTGCTACTGCGATTATATAGATTTTTTGCATTGTTCCATCGATGTTTTCCTCGCGGATTTCTTCTAATCCTGTTTTTACTTTATGAGGACGGACTTTTACTGATATGAATATTTCACCGTTTTTTTGAATGCTATTTGCTAACTCTAATAGCCATGATTCCATTATGAAACGTGTACAACAACGTCTTTGAAAATTCTACCGTCAAATTTCTTCATTTTTCTCTCTTCAAAACTCACCACACCTTCTGTTCTGGCATACAATGTAAAATCTCGTCCTTCAGACACATTATTTCCGGCGAAAAACTTGTTTCCTTTCTGTCGAACAATGATATTTCCTGCGATTACCTTCTCACCACCAAATACCTTCACTCCTCGTCTTTGCGATGCCGAGTCTCTTCCGTTTTTGGTCGAACCTGCCGCCTTTTTATGTGCCATAGTGTATTAAATGAAAATCAAATGTGTTAATGTACATTGACAAGAATATGTATTTTTGAGTAGGAGGCAAGAGAAAGTTGTTTGATGATTTTCCTCCCTCTTCCCACCTCTTTAAAAATCAATATACTTTCAATGAAAATTACCCTCTCAATATTCAGACTATGAAAAAAATTCTCAGCATACTTGCTGTTATTAGTTTCCAAACTATAGCGATATCAACGACTCATGCTTTTTTTAAGGACGTGCCTGAAACACATGAGCACAGTAAAGCAATCCATGCCCTGTATGACCAAAAAGTTATTGAGGGCTATAGTGATAATACTTTCAAGCCGGATGAGCATGTCAGTCGAGCTGAGGCACTAAAAATTATTCTCAAGAGTGTATATAATGATATTCCAACTTCAGTGGATGAAAGCAAGTTTCCGGATATTTCGGCTAAAGACTGGGTTGCATCGTATGCGAACTTCGGAAAAGAGAAAAATATTGTGAATGGGTATCCTGATGGAAAGTACAAGGCAAGTGCTCTTATTAATTCAGCTGAGATTTTGAAAGTCGCAACGAGAACGTATACAATCTCGACTACCACTATGTATAAAGAAGAAGATTATAAAAAGAACTTCCCGACCGTTTCACTCAAAGAGTGGTTTTTGCCATACATATTGTATGCAAAGGAAAAAAATCTCGGACTGTACTCAGCCCCGGGATCTAATCCAACTCGTGGAGAAATGGCGGAAATCATTTATCGTCTGAAAACGACGTATGCGTTTGATTTGCCGACATTTAACGAGGCAGATATTGACCTGTATAATAGTGTCATGACGAGTCTTGGGATTTCACCTGAGAGTATTACCGGGAGACAGACTATAGCTGTACAAACGGAGGATATGAAAAAAGACACTCCAGTAACACCTACTGTATCAACAGATACAGCTTTGCCAATAACTCCTACGTCTACTCCAACTACAACTGCCCTCTCCCCAGTTCTTGCCATTAAGGTTGATACACCACTTACGATAATTGAATCCTCACCATTTCTCTCAGGAACCAATGCACCTCTTGCCCAGCCGGTGATTCCTTCGGATACTTTGGATGATGCTGATAATGGGAAACTACTTAAGATCATCAATGGTCTTATGTTCGAGGGAGATATGCTCGCGCTTACATGGACGACCAATTTGACTATTGATAAAGAAATGTTGTCTATTATGCAAAGTCAGCTAACAAGCCTTAGAGCTGAAATTACCGCAACAAAAACGGTGATTATTAATGATACCAACAAATCAAAAGAGACAAAGAAAAAGATCAGGAAAACTATTTCAGAAGCAAAGGCGACAATAACGGAGCTATATGCAAAGACATACGGTGCTATAATCAAAGGAGCAGATGATGCCAAGAATGTTTTGCCAATGCTTGAAAAATATGCAGATTTACCTGCATACAAAGAGATCGAGGCGAAGCAAGAAGAGATCATGAAGGCACAAAAAATAACCTTGGCTGATACAAATATGCCACAGTGCGGAGTGGATGAGAGTTTGATTTTCGAAGACACTATGGATAATTTTCATACGATTGTGAAGTTGCTCACTGAGCAAGATGCGCTGTATCTAAAATTGGTGAAGCAGGTTGCGAAGAAGGATGAGGTGGTGAAAGAAGACACGTCTAATGATAAAGAGGATGTGAAGACAGATGAGAAGGATATGAAAAAGGCTGAGATGAGTTTGGAGGTGAAGAAGAAATAATCAACCCTTCTTCATCAACGCCAAATGCTTCATCAACGTGATAAACAAGGCCATAATACACGGTCCATACACAATCCCGATCGGACCAAAGAGTGTGATCCCGCCTAAAATCGCCAGGAATATCGCAAGCGGATAAAGCTGCGTCCGTGCATCCAAGAACCTCGGCCTAATTACCGCGTAAAACAAAAAGCTATCGATAAAAATAACAGTAATCAAGAACAGCAATGCCATCCACCACGAATTGGAAAAGTATAAAAAGAAAACGCTCGGAATATAAATGATCCAGGTTCCAAGCACTGGAATAAGCGCTAGAAAAGCGATACAAAGCCCCCAAAGCATCGGGCTCGTAAACCCAAAGAGCCAGAAAACCACAGTCATAATCGCTCCCATAATCAGCGACGACACAATACTTCCCATGATCACCGTCTGCCCCACATGCTCCACCGCATCCACGAGATTTTGCGTCTCCTGCTTATTAAACGGCAGAAGGCTTTTGAACTGTTCAATTATCATTTCCCCATCGCGCACTAAAAAGTACGTGATGAATAAAAAGAAAAAACTGTTAATCATAATTCCGGCAAGGTTGCTCAAAATAGCAATCGCATTGTTGTAAATAAGCTGCCCAAACACCTGTACACTATTGCCGATATACGCCCGCATCCCGTCGATCGAAATCTGAATATGCGTCGGTTCAAGAAGGTTGTTTATTGCATGTTCCGTTCCTGCAAGTTTGTTGGTGAGTAACGTAAACCCGTCACTCGATAACATCTTTTGTACAAACCCTACAAAGTTAAATGCTTCCAGACCCAGCAAAACTATGATCAAGAGCATAGGAATAATAATCACTAACAGTGTCAGCACTGTTGAAATCCCTGCGTATAGACTTTTATTATTCGTCAACTTTTTCGGCATTGAGGGTTTGATCTTCACGAAAATACTTGCCACGATCGCGGCCAAAATTAGCGGACCGATATATGGCGAAACTAGCCAGACCGTAATAATAATAACGACAAAATAAATAAGGCTTCGAACCATTTGTGATGACAGAACATTGATCTCTTTTAAGTCCATTGAGAGTATATTTACTTATAGATATTTTCACTATAAACAGGAAACTCATTTCATTCTAGATTTTTCTTCGAGATACTTCGCAATCTGTGGTATAATACTATGAATCCTAACCAATGACATGAGTGAAATAGTCCCTACTTCAGGAGGAAGTCACAGAAAAAAATCAGCCAGTCCGGCAGAGATAGCCAGAAGAAAAAAAATCTGGGCCAAGTTTCCGGAATTGCAAAAGAAGTTTGAGCTTGAAGAAGCGCAAGATAAGAACGAGGCGGAAAGTCTGCTTGAGGGCATTAATAATAAATAACACTATGATTAGAATAATCACTACACTCGGTCCGGCTACAGAAACAAAGGAAGCCCTCATCTCACTTGCAAAGGCCGGGGCGAATATCTTCCGATTTAATTTCACGCATGGGACGTATGAGTGGTATGATAATTTATTTGCGAAGGCTCATGTAGTGAATGATGAACTTGGTGGAAAATTAATATTTATGTTGGATACAAAAGGTCCGGAGGTCCGTACCGGATCGTCTAAAAAGGAAATCATTATTAAAGAGGGCGAAGTCTATTCCCTGGGAGATGAGGATACTGATATTCCATGTGACTATGCGCCACTTGCACAAAAATGCACTGTTGGACAGCTTCTCCACATTGATGGAGGAAAAATTCAAATGATTGTAGAAAAGGTCGAAGGAAACAAAGTATTCGCTCATGCCGAAAATGATGGAGTTATCACACCAAAACGACATCTTAATTTACCAGGGGTGTATTTGGACTTACCTATTCTTTCAGATATTGATAAAGAAGATGTGGCATTTGGGATCAAACATGGCATCCACAGAATAGCCGCGAGTTTTGTCAGCTCTGCAAAAGATATTGCAGATATTCGCAAATTTGTTGCCACGCAAACTAATAGAAAAATTGAAATCATTGCGAAAATAGAATCAGTAACAGGTATCAAAAATATCGATGAAATCATAGATGCTTCTGATGGCATTATGATTGCCCGTGGTGACCTTGCTGTGGAAACGTCTTTTGAAAAATTACCTGTCTACCAACACATGATTATCCAAAAATGTTTAGTAGCTCATAAACCGTTTATTGTCGCGACACAGCTTTTGGCAAGCATGGTTACAAATACAACACCCACACGGGCGGAGGCATCTGATGTCGGAAACAGTGTGTACGCCGGAGCAGATGCCATTATGCTTTCAGAGGAGACTTCTGTTGGTGAACATCCCTTTCTTTGTGTTGAAACGATGCGAAAAATCGCGAATGCGGTGGAAAGTGATATGGGGAAATAAAATAAGTAAAAGATACCCTAGACTCGATTCTTGTCGGAACGAACGTGGAGACAATTGAGAGTCGGGTACTTTTACTTTTTTATTGTATCTTCTAAATAGCTTTCAACTGTTCAAACAACTTCTCAATCACCTTCATACCTTTGTTGTAAAACTCACTTGTCCCAAACTCAATCCCGAAGACTGATTTAATCATGTCATGAGGGGACTTACTTGATCCAAGTGATAAAAATTGCTCATACTTTGGAATAAAATCTGCAGGATTTTCTAAGTATTGTTCGTACAGACAGAGCACCACCAACAAACTCATCGGATACGTGAAGTAATAAAACGGCGTCTGGAAAATATGGGGAATACGAGCCCATGCATAGCGATCAAGATCGGTGCCGATGATATCTTTCCCTTTCACTTCATTGGAAAACCCTTCCCAAATATCACACATTTCTTCTGGAGAAAGAACACCCTTTGCCAATTTTTCATGCACAACAATTTCAAATCTCGTCACAGTGAGAGCACTCATGGTACAATACAAAAGATCTTCAATGTGGTGTGAAAGGAGACTGCGTTTTTCCTCCCTGTCAGTGAGAGTTTTCATGTAATGATCAAGTAACAGAAGCTCTGCAAATTGAGATGCAGATTCAGCAATTACTTTGGAATGATTACGAAGAAGGTATGGCTGATGTTCCTGAGTTAAAAGAGAATGAACTCCGTGACCAAGCTCATGGATCATCGTAAATACTTCCCGAATCTTTGGTTGGTAGTTGAGTAGAATAAACGGATGTTCATACATCGACCATGAATATGCGCCGGCATATTTATTCCCTCCTTCGCGTGCATCGATCCAGCTGTTATCAAAAAATTGTTTTGCAAGACTTGCGAACTTTTCTGAAAATCCTGAAAAAGTGGCGAGGACCGTTTCTTTGGCAGTATCAAATGGGATAGGTGCTTCATGCGTAGAAAGTGGAGCCCCCATATCATACACATACATTTCTTCTAACCCAAGTTCTTTCTTTTTCCACGCATAATACTCGTGGTACAGTGGGATGTACTCTTTTATAACTTCAATCATCTCTTTTGTATCTGAGTCTGCCACTTCATCCCCCATAGCTGAACGGAAAAGACCGTTCGGGTAGCCACGTACATCCTTTGAATCTTGTTCAAAACTGCTCACCACCTGTGCATATGTGTATCCCAAAATATGCATGGTATCTTTGAACGGTTGTTTCATCAATTTGGAGGCCTGTTTACGCAGGTCTCTATTTGGAGAGGAGAGATAGTTCTTCAAAAGAGATTGATTCATCTTAATCTTTTTTCCTTCATCTTCGATTTCTCCAAAATCAAAATGGGAAACTAATTCTGTGTGCATATTACGCCATCCCTCCTGCGCAAAACGGTCTTTGCTGATTAAAAGCATTTCAGATTTTTCATCTAACGTGTATTTTTCATACAATTTCACCACTTCAAAAAATCGTTGATATCTTGCCAGATTTTCATCATGTGAAAATTTTTCTATTTCTTCTGTAGGAATTTTTTTCAAGAATTGAGAAAACCATTCGAGCTTGCCTTCCACTTCTGTGAGGAGCGCGGTTGCAGAATCAAACGCTTTTTTTGCATCGGTGTTTTTTGTATCAACGTCATATTGCATTCGGGCAAAAGCATAATAGTGAAGTACTTGCACTTCAATCTCCTCATACGCTTTAAGGCTTTCAAATAAATGATTTGTATCTATGGGTATTGCTGACAGATGGGAACGTTTTTCTTCAAAATCTTTCAAGGCTGTCTCAAGGTTCTTGGGTGCATCAAGATATTCTTTACTATCAAAACTCGTAAATAAATCAGTAAGATCCCACATTGGAAGTGTCGACATGTTGTACTTGTAAATTTTAGTACGCTTAGTATCACAAAAATTTGAAAAAAGAAAAGACCTTGTTCTTTGTTTGTGTATAATTTACACTTATTATGAAGATTGTAAAAACAAATCATGACAAAAACAGCATTATTACTCATTGATATACAAAATGATTTTCTTCCCGGTGGCTCCCTTTCAGTTCATGAAGGTGATCAGGTGATACCTGTTGCAAATGAACTTATTATTTTTGCACGTAAGCATAATTGGCTTGTCATAGCGACGCAGGATTGGCACCCGAAAAATCATAGGAGTTTTGCTATCAACAATCCTGGAGCGAAAGTTTATGATAAAGGAGTGCTCGATGGTCTCCCACAAGTTTGGTGGCCTGTGCACTGCGTTCAGGGTTCACATGGGGCAAAGATTGCGAAGGAGTTACTGAAACCTGATATTGTTATTCAAAAAGGCATGCATCCCAATATAGATAGTTACAGCGGTTTTTTTGATAACGCTCACAGGGCGAAAACTGAGCTTGATGATTTGCTCAAAAAACATCATGCACAGAAGCTTGTTATTTTGGGCATTGCAACTGATTACTGTGTGAAATATACGGTGTTGGATGGACTGTCTCTGGGATATGAAGTTATGGTTGTCACAGACGGTTGTCGAGGTGTGGATATGCCGAATGGGAGCTGTGATGAGGCGTTTGCAGAGATGAAAAAATCCGGAGCGATTTTGGCAACATTAGATAAAACTATAAAAAACTTGCAATTGTAGCGCTTTTTCTTATGATTCTCTCATAAAAGTATCATATTATCGTTTTACTATGGCACTCTCACACGAACACCCTTATGCAGTACTCCTCTATTATAAATTTGTCGATATTGCAGATCCACATACAGTTGTGTATGACCATCTGACGGTGTGTAAAAATCTTAACCTTTTGGGAAGGATTTATATTTCAGAAGAAGGAATAAACGGGACATGCAGTGGGAAAGTTGAAGATTTGGAAAAGTATTTGAAATACATGAAGAAGCATCCGCTTTTTGAAGATACAAAGTTTAAAATAGATAATGTAAATGAGCATGCATTTCGAAAAATATTTGTGCGATATCGTCCGGAAATTGTGGCTTCTGATTTGTTTGATGCAGTTCATCCGAAAGAAGGCGGAAAGCATTTATCCCCGGCTCAGTGGCAGGAGATGGCAAAAAATGATCCGGATGCTGTGATGTTTGACGCAAGAAATAATTATGAATCAGTGATCGGGACATTTGAAGGTGCTGTAGTACCAAATACAGAGAGGTTTCGTGATTTGAAAGATATGGTGGACGAAGGAAAATTTGATGAATTGAAAGATAAGAAATTAATGATGTTTTGTACCGGCGGAATACGATGCGAAAAGATCAGCGCTTATTTTAAAAAGAAGGGGTTTAATGATGTGTACCAGCTCGATGGTGGGATAGTGAGTTATGCGAAAAAAATTCCGGAGGAGGAAAGGCTATTTAAAGGAAAATGTTTTGTGTTTGATGATAGGATTGCCGTGCCGATCACGAAAGATGTATTGTCGGAGTGCTACCACTGCGGCGTAGCATGTGACCGGTATTTAAATTGTACGAATGCAGAGTGTAATGAACTTTTTTTATGCTGTGATGATTGTGAAGTAATGACAGGGCATGCATGCAGTGAGGCATGTGCAGCACAGCCACGAGCAGAGTGGAAGAGGAAAGATTTGGTGGGGTAGATTTTTTTGTTTTTTTGCTTGCAGAATACTGATTTCTGAGTATTTTTCTGCACGTCTTTAAAAAATAAAAAGGATATTACCTTGATCACAGCTCAAAAATCAGAAATTTCTCAGGTATTTAGAGATTTTGCTCAAAAGAGACATAACATAAAAATTCAAACAATTTTTGGAGGAACTCCAACAAATTTTACCAGCAACAAGGCACTCAATGATGCTCTGAAAGAAGCTCAAGCAAACCAGCAACAAGCACAAATCACCTGGAACTTGATTGTCTTCAACTACCACCATGTACATTTGTTTCCACAGGGTGGAAATCAAAGGATTGTGGTGACCAAAAAATATAAATAAAGAAAATACATGATAAGAACCCTTCCGGTTAACTGGAAGGGTTCTTTAACTGTTTTTTAGATGTTGCTATTCAATAGTGCATCAACCTCTTGCCAGGCAGAACCTATATCAGTTATATTATCTTCGAACGAATCTTCCAGTCCCTTCCTTCGAATAAATACTACAAGTAACTGACCAACATAGGCATGGAGCTTCACAAGATAATTTACTGCATCTTCAGTTGGCATTGCAATGAGCTTGTCAATCTTCAACAGTGAAGTATCTGACTCATTTTTAGCCAAAGATGAGCATTCACATACAACTACTTCTATCTGTTTTTCCTCAATCTCTTTTTCTAAAAGGCATTTCAGCCAAGAATAGGCTTTCGATCCTTTCATTGCTCTTTTCGCCATTCTCTCTGCTACCGGGTCGCTGTCAGATTGATAGAATGCATAGATATTTTTTATGTTTTCATGAACCTTTTGTAATTCTTCCTCTGTAAATTTAATGCTTACATCAAGCAATTCTTGACGAATCACACTCAGCGCTGGCCGGTCTAGATTTTTCAATAAATGAAATCTTTTGCCGACATACTTTGACATCACAGTGATAGCTCTCAAGACAGGTTCATTTCCATAGAGAAAATCTAAATGTTTGATTAGTCTATTTAGATCAATTTCTAACATATTTTTTGCTCCTAGTTTCTTTCGTTTTTTTACACAATAATTTATATTTGTTTTATGTCAACTCCAACGCCACTCAGAAACGAATATATATACATTTTCAAAGTATTTACAAAAAGATTTTTTATATTTATATTATTATAAAAAAGGAAACATATCTAACATGTATGAATCTGAAAAAGATTTCAGAGAATATGCACGAAAAAACTATGGAATCGAAATCGGTATAATTCACGATCAGATTCCTTATAATTTTCAAAATCTTCCTCATGTAGTTGCCGCACTAAATGAAGCATTTAGAAAAGCAAATACCGTCTGGAATTTTGAATTTTGTTATTTGTACGTACATTTGACTACAAACACTCCTAATATATGCAATAGAAAAGTATATAAGAATGGAGTGTTTGAGGAAAATGAGTGGAGTCCACCTCTTCAAAGCTAAAAGTCTGTTTGAGAAATTCAATTTTTCAGACAGACTTATTCAAAAATGTTAAATATATTTACTTTAACTCCAACACCACCGGGCAATGATCTGATCCTCTGAGATCATTCCTGATTGTAATCCCCTTAATATCCGGCACTACATCCTCAGATACCACGAAATAATCAATCCTCCACCCGACATTGTTATCCCGTGCGCGAAATCGTTGATCCCACCACGTATATACATCCTTAGTCTCCGGGTTGAGATGTCTCCATACGTCTACATACCCGTTTTCTAAAAGCTTGGTAAACCATTCTCTCTCCATTGGTAAAAATCCGGAGTTGTTCACATTCGCCTTTGGTCGCGCCAAATCAATCTCATTGTGCGCAACATTAAAGTCTCCACATGAGATTATTTTTTGGCCTTTTGCACGCTCCTTATTAAACACATCAATCATATATTCACTAAACCGCATTTTGTAATCCAGTCGCTCCGGACCACTTCCCCCATTTGGGAAATATATTCCATATATCGAATACTTCCCGATCACAGCTTTGATCACGCGACCCTCAATATCAAACTCAGGATTCTCAATCCCATTCTCCACTTTGTCCGGGGTGATCCGAGTAAACAACGCCGTCCCGCTATACCCCTTCCTCTCCGCCGGATTCCAATATGTTTTGTAATGCTCGTGCTCCAATAATTCCTTTCCCAACTGATCAACCTGTGCCTTAATTTCTTGTAAAAACACTAGCTCAGGAGCCTCTTCATGAAGCATTTCTAAAAACCCTTTTTTGAGAATAGCACGGACACCGTTGACATTGAACGTCATGATTTTCATGGTAGCGATGTGAGAAATATTGCGAAAGTAGTATGGCGGGGAAGGTGGATGTGTGCAAGATTATGGTGGATTTTGTGAATAAATTCTCTTGCGTTTGCGGTGATGATTAGTAAAATACCTTCAGTTCATAGCGTGCGGGTATAGTTCAATTGGCTAGAATTACTGCCTTCCAAGCAGTCTATATGGGTTCGAGTCCCATTACCCGCTCCAGAATTAGAAAATCTATAAACCTTGTTTTTCAAGTATTTCATCTATTGAGCTTGAGAGGTCTTTGATCGTACCGTTATTCATAATGCTATAATCAGCAAGTTTCATACATTCAAAAAGCCTTTGAACAGTGCCCGAATTCTCTAAACGCTCACGTTCAATAAACTCTTCCAAAGAATCAGCTTCACCTAACTTCCCCCTATCTTTTACTCTTTCAAATCGTGTTTTTGGATCAGCATCAATACTAATAAGAAAAAAATCTGAATTTTTCCTCAGAAAATCAATTTGCTCCAGCATTCTCATACCTGTAATTATCCCAATGGAATTTATTTGATCCAGTATATATTCAGCAAGATAAGTCGGCCCTTTTTCCTGAGAGATTGTTCTTCCTATTTCAATGAGAGTCTCCCTTGTAGTTGAAAGCCCTTTTGATAATGCGATATCTTTAATAGGTTGGCTTATCTGAAAATGTCCGGCTCCTGTTTTCTTGGCAATATATTCTGCGCATGTGTCTTTACCAACTCCTATTGGACCGATTATGCCTATGACTTTTTTCATGGATTGAATACAAATTATGTGAGCATGATAAAGCAAGATTGATTCAAACACAATTCCATTTACTAAAAACTAAAACATTATAGGTTGTTTTATATTCCAAGAATAATAATGCACCCAAACTCAAATCTCATATTGACATCCACTATCGTCACAGCCCCATCCGTGAACACACTCAATTTCGAGGCGTTGAAAATAGTACAAAATAAAAACATGCATCCTATCTCCACAAGAGCCGGTGCATGTTATCAAACGAATGACGTGATCTACACTCTCCAAAACTCTCAAAATCGAGTTCCCACTCTCAGAGAAAAAATGCTGGAATACTTTCGAAAGGAAATGATGGCATATCTCAAAGGCGTTCGAGTGGTGGATGCAGAAAACGGTCTCGGTCATGCATCTAAATATTGGTTCAAAATTGCAAATCACGAAAGAGAGATTAATTCCAATTACGGTCACTATATTTTTTTCCAGGAAATACCCGGGAGGCAGGAAATTTTTCCAAAAAATACACAGTTCTTCTGGGCGGCAGAGCGGCTTGTCGAGAATATCCATACACGTCGTGCCATTATCAACATAAATCAACTGCATCACAAACAAGATGAAGAATACATAGAAGATCATGAAGTCGTCATTGAAAACAGCAGAGATTTCCCGTGCACAGTTTCATTACAATTTCAAGTTATTGAGAATAAGCTGCATTGTATTGCCAATGCTCGAAGCACGGATATTATCACCGGACTTCCCTATGACATTGCGTTTTTCTCGTTTGTGAATGAGCTCATGTACCGACACCTCAAACAAAATTATAGTAATGTTAACGAATCCATTCAAATTCTGGAGCTTGGACCAACTGTTATGAAATCCGAGTGCACGCAAATTTATGAAAATGCGCTTGCAGAAAAGGCTATAAAAGAGATCATCGGGAAGACATATTTCAAACTAAATAAAGCCTGGGAGTTGCAAGGACCATGGTCTGTGGGTGCACTCATACATGATCTGTCAGAACATATTTCCTCCGTTGAAAAAAATAATGGAGCGGATAATTTTGATAGGAATGGTTCTACATATCCAAATGAAATAGCGGCTACTGATCCTATGCCGCAAATCACAGATGCCAATCTTGTACTTCATGAAATTTATTCAAAAGAGAAGCCAACTTCTGAAGTGATGAAATGGGTGTATCAATAATTTTTTTGTGATATGATGCTCTTGCAATCAATGAACTTCATATTATGCCAAAACTACTTCACTCAAAAAACTTCCTCAGCTTTCTCATCATCCTCGATATCTTCATGGCTATTGCCGCGACAGTTTATGATTGGAACAAATATATGGAGCTCCCTTGGTATCTCCTGCTTTTTGCACCAATCTGCCCTGTTTATCCGCTGTTTATTGCCATTTGTTTTTGGTATGTACTTCAGAAAAAAGAGATTCCAAGTCCCCTTCTCGCCTTTACATTGATGGGGGCGATTTCGTACGGGATTATGAATTTCATTTTTTATCCCCTGCATATGATTTATGCGGGATTTACATTTCAGATTGTCGGGAATATGCTGTGGGTATTTGTGTATACTGTGCAAGCGCTTTTGTTAGTGAAAAAGCCACTTCATCCTTCGATGCTTGCGATTGGTTTGATAGGGCTGTATTTTTTATGCAAAGATATTATTGATATGTTTTTTTATCGATTTTCGTATGTCATTGGGGATGGGTATCCGATGTGGATTAAAGTAGTTTCATTCGTGTGTGTGCTGGTGATTCATGCAGGGTTGGTGGTGTGGATATGGAGGGGGAGGAAGAAATCCTCTTAAATTCCAAGCTCCTTTCGAACTTGGGCTAATGATTTAACTTCACCTTTTCTTACTTGTTCTCTGGCACTCTTGATATCATGTAAATATAACTTCTTCTCAACCAAACTTATAAGTCTCTTATCAGTTTTCTCATTAATATTCACTGACCTTTCAAAAAACTCATACTTCCCAGATTCAGAGTTTTTTATCATGCTAGTGACGACTTCTGCGATAGCATCAAAAGGAATTTGTTCATTCGTATCAGGTTTCCTAACTAATGCTACAAGATCCTGTAAGGTCGATGTAGGAACCCATTCATTATAAACAATTGGGGATTGGATCTTTTTTCCAACAGCCGCTTTGATTGTTGTCACATTTTGCAAAATTGCACCAAAAAGCCTTCTGTTGCCGTCAGAAACTATGAACTTGTTATCACGTTCAACAGCAAAGATCGGAAAATGATCCACATCGTTTACGTGCTTTTGGGAATTGAAATGATTATCTTTCATCTTTTGAAATTCATCAGCTGGAAGTTTTTGTATAAAATCCTGAACTTCTTTGACGGATGGTTGTAGACTTAGATGCTTAAATTCCTGAAAATTTACCCCAAAATGAAATTTATCAATTTCAACCATATCTTCACTCCATTCAATATTCTCTGACGTGAGCCAACTCACAATATTTTTAAGTTTAAAACCTCTGGAAATACCATGGACTCCATTCCAAAAATCTCGAATTGGGGCGAAGGTATGATGACTGTTAAACCAAGTTCGAATCTCGTTATCTATTTTTACCCATGTTTGTTCGTCGTTGATAGTGGAAAAAAATTTCCGGAATTCATGGGAAAGGTAATCTTCAGCGATTTTTCTACGAAGCGGATCATAGATGTGGGATGGGTAGGGGTTTGGCATGGGGAGTGATTGACAAGTAACGACGTGAGTATATCTTCAGAACATAGTATTTACAATATTTATGAGCCTTTCAGAATTTCAAACCGACGTTCATAAATGGACCAAAAACTTTGAAACACAGTATTGGCCAGAACACGAAATATATACTCGTCTTGGTGAAGAATTCGGCGAGCTCGCAGATGCGCTTGAAGGGGATTCAAATGAAAAAATTCAAAATATTGCCGATGAGATAACAGATATCATGTTCACTGTTATTTGCTTAGCAAATAAGTTAGGACTTGATCTCAATGAAAGTTGGGAAAAAATGAAAGGTCAAAATAATATCGAAGATTTGATGGAAAAATTTGATAAAAAATACACAACAGAACTTGAAATTTATGCCCGTCTTGGAGTGGAATCTGGCAAACTCGCCAGAGCGATTAATACAAAATTTGGACATAAAAAAGCGAAGCCTGGTGAAATGACTCCAGAAATAGATGTTCAGATCACGAATATTATTTTCACTGTAAAGTGCTTGGCAAGTAAATTAGCAATTGATGTAGATGCTAGTTGGGAGAAGATGAAAAGAGAGAAATTTGAGAGGGATAAGGATAGGTATGAGCAAAAAGAGAAAAGTTAAGATTAGCGCAATCCAGTGATCTAAAAAATCTGTTCAAAAAAGTATTATGCTGATATAATCAAGTCATGAATAAAATACTTACATATAGTGTCCGATTTGAAGAGGCTGAAGAAGGGGGTTATAATGCTTTTGTACCTATTTTGCCAGGCTGTATGACGCAAGGTGATACTCTCGAAGAGGCAAAAGAAAATATAAAAGATGCTATTACCGGATATATAGCAGTACTTAAAGAAGATAATGAGCCAATCCCTGTTGAAAGTTCTAAGCATATTTCCATTAAAATTAAGGTTCCAATAAACACTAGAGGATTAACATTAGCATAGTGACTGATCGATTACCACAGATGAAGCCAAGAGAAATGATCAAAGTCTTAGAAAAATTTGGTTTTTTTATACGTAGACAATCCGGTAGCCATGTTTTTATGAAGAACTCAATGACAAATAGGACAACAGTTGTTCCATTTCACGCTAAAGATATTAACAGGGGTATTCTTTTTGAAATACTAAAACAGGCTGGGATTACTCAAAAAGATTTTCTTGAAAAACGGTAGCAGTTGAATAAAAAAAACCGGCTCCCTCGTGGGAGACCGGCATTGTTTTTGATATTTAATTTTCTCCTTTTTATTTTTTAGGTACATCTAGTGAGAATACTGCTGGCACATTTCCACCAAGGTTTGTACCAATGATTGAAATGCTGATTGCTGATGTACCATTTGTTACATCAAGCATCAAATCAAATTTTTTTGTCTCATCCTTTAGGATATCGACTTTCCCAACATTGATTTTGGTAATACCAGGTAATAGATTTGCCACAGAAACAAGCTTGGTTTTGTTTGAAAAAATTGTCAGGTTTGCAGGCATACTACCAGGCTTCACATAGACTTTTAATTCTTCGATTGTTTGCGGGCCTGTGATCTGAAACGATCCAATTCTTCTACCAAAACCAGGATCAACTGTTTTTACTAGTTCGATTGGTGTGATTTCCGGACCACCAACTCTGTGAAGCTTCCCTTTCTTATCCTCGTATTCATAGAACAATACTTGGTAATTAAGAGATTGCGCAATATTCAACCTAGCGTTGATGAATAAATACTTTTCATCCTTGGTGGCTATTTTCTCATTAATGGATTGGATATCAACCAAACCATTCATGGGTTCTAGCTTAGAATCTTCATCCACCTTATTCACAGTGTCACCAAAAGTGACATGGGAAAATGTTGGTTCAGAATAGAAAAGTGCAACTCTTTTCAATGTAGCTTCTTCGCTTGATGCCAATTTGAGAATTGTTACTACACGATCAGCAGGGGTTTGCATTCCAGTTGGTGATATGCCAGAAACGGTCACTTTCATGACTTCTGGAGCTGCTGAATCCATGACAATGTTCTTATTGCCTCCTAACGAATTAGCAGAACCAGGGGCAGGTAATGTCAGTATGGCATTACCTCCTGTTGTATCTTGAATTGTTCCTCCGTTGAGCGTTAACGCAGCAGAAGAAGCATAGTCAAGATCAGCAGAAGTGTTCCCAGCAGTAACAGTAAAGAGAAATGTAAGAGTAGCAGTCCCAGATCCAGCCTCGTAATTCAATACTGTTGTAGCCGGAGTACCTGTTGAAATCGTCAGTTGCGGATGATCCGTCACTTTAACGATTTTATCAAATACTACATGCACTGGAATCTGTGTACCTAGGTCATATCGACCATCAGCAAGTGACGACGTAACCGAAATTACTTTTGGTAAGTTAGTTACGGGTTGCACTGTTTTCGTCACACTTGGTACCTTAGGTAAAATCACATAAGGCGCTACATCAGTACATCCAATTAACGCCAAGGCTCCACAAACAACTAACAAACTTTTCAAATTCAGCATAATTTCAATTATCCTTTTTCTTTTTGATTATGCCACATAATATATTACTTTACACTTTTGTCAAACATTTCCCTTGCAATCTCAGAAAACCATGATATCCTCTGCCCATCTTAATATAAAGAACTTTGATTCTTTATTTCTACAGTTTCGCAAATTGTTCTTTCTTAAAAACAACAACGGGGCGCGGGATATGTAGATAGGGGTACTACTACATATTTTACAACCTGCACCTATGACAACATTTTTAGATTTCTCTTTCAAAGAGCCCATTAAACGAGCTCTCATTGACCTTGGTTTTGAAACACCAACGCCCATCCAGTCAAAAGCTATCCCACATATCCTCGAATCAAAACAGGATTTATTGGCGCTTGCACAGACCGGAACGGGAAAAACTGCTGCTTTTGGACTGCCCCTTTTACAACATATTGATACAACTCGTCGGGATCTTGAGGTGATTATCCTCTGTCCGACACGTGAACTCTGTTTGCAAATCGCAACGGATATCCAAAAATATGCGAAATACATGCCCGAAATCAAAATCGTCAGTGTCTATGGAGGTGCACCTATCGTCAATCAAATCCGCCAAATCAAAAGTGGCGTGCACATTGTCGTCGGTACTCCGGGGCGAGTGATTGACCTTATCGGGAAAAAAGTTTTGAAACTCGAGACCGTCAAATGGGCGGTTCTGGATGAAGCTGATGAAATGCTGAATATGGGATTTGTGGAAGATATTTCAGAAATACTTTCGCATACTCCGGCAACGAAGCAAACTCTGCTTTTCTCTGCGACCATGTCCAAGTCGGTTGAGAGGATTACGAAAAAATATATGAATAACCCGCTTCGCATCGAGATGGAAGCGACCAAGGAACGGGATAAAGCGATCACACATTACTCAGTTACTGTGCATGCACGAGACCGATTCCTGGCGCTTCGCCGGATTGTAGATAACAGCCCGGATATTTATGGAATTATTTTTTGCAGAACAAAACGAGAAACGCAGGAAATAGCTGATCGGCTTATTGCGGCCGGATATAATGTCGGTGTGCTTCATGGCGACATTGTCCAAGACCAGAGAACACATATTATGAAACAATTTAAAGAACGGCACACTACCCTTCTCGTTGCAACGGATGTTGCCGCGCGTGGAATAGACGCACCGAAACTTACGCATGTGATCCATTACGGACTTCCGGAAAAATCTGAAAATTATGTTCACCGAAGTGGTCGAACAGGTCGAGCGAGTGAACAGGGAATCTCCATTGCCATTATCAACCTACATGAAGGACGCGGACTTCGCATGATTGAGCGGGACGCAGAGATTTCTATTCTACCGATGTCTGTGCCGACGCGGGCGAATGTCATTACGACGCATTTGAAATCTTTTGTGGATAAACTAGCCGCGGCGGAAGTGAGCCCGGCAGATGAATCTAATAAATATGTTGCAGATATTTTTAATACATTGGAAATTTCTAAAGATGAAGTTGCTCTTCGGGCGCTTACACTCGTTGTGCAAAAGATCTTGAAAGAACACCCTGATCAGGAACTCCAGGAGGTACGACATGATAGTGGACGAGATAGTTATGCTAGCCGGGATAGAGGCGGATTTGGCGGAGGACGAGATCGAGAAAGAAGCTTTTCTCCACGAGGCGAGTCTAGTTCTGCTAATTTTACCACTCTTGAAATCAATATCGGAGATCGGGATCGATTTGAGAAAAAAGATATGATTCGTCTCATTAATGATGTTTCACGAGGTCGAAGAGTTGAGATTGGGAAGATATTTATTCGGCCAAGTTTCACATCATTTGAAATCCCTCATGAAGAAGTAGATGCACTGACGCGTGCGCTTTCAGAGACACATTTCAAACATCGAAAGATTGAGGCAAAGAAAAGTATGGGAAGTGGCGGAGGATCAAATGGCGGATATCAAAGTGATAACTTGCCGAGATCTGGCGGATTTGGTGATAGAGGAGGACGAGATCAATCACATTTCCCGGGGAGAAGGAGGAGATAAGAATAAGTAATTTTTCAACCGATTACAAAACGTGATCGGTTGAAAAAGTTGAAAATACAGTAAAAGTTTCATGTCTTTTTTTACTTTCTTTTTCTAGATATTTTATTTTGCTTATTTATAAGAATTGCAAACTTATAAAAATATCTAGAAAAAGAAAGTCTAATTTTTGAATGATATACTAT
>CAYGEY010000003.1:0-59841 GCA_964349065.1 uncultured Candidatus Peribacteria bacterium
CTAAATACAATTATGACAAACCTCCCTTCTGATCATAGAGATATTATTAGATCAGAGATTAACAACATTACAAAATCAGAAACAATTGATCATCAGATAGCCAATTATCAACAAGAACTTATTCAATTACAAAAAGAATCAGCTCAAATAGATAGCAAAATCAAGGAACAAAAGGCTAAGATATACAAAGCAATGCAAGATAAAAGAACTGAGGATGAAGTATTAACCAACAAGTTTTTAGATATAATTCGTGCTAATGAACAAATAACCTATTATAATCAAATAATTGTTAAGTATGGAAAAGTATTTGTTTCTGTATATAAAAAAGATTCCACTTCTCACGAAATTATTTGTAGTGATGGAAGAATGTGGACATACCCTCTAGCAAATGAACTATTTTACTTTTGGGGAGTAACTGACGATGAACAACCCATGACAGCATATGCAACAACTAGATCTAGTCATAAGAGATACTTTTCAATAGGAGAAGATATAATATTCGAATACCTAGGATCATGCGTAGGAGAGACAAAAGAATATAATAGCCTTATTCAATTCGAAACACGGTATGGACATAAGATGCAATTTATGAAACCAAATATGTATAAAATACACATAAATACAAAGTATATTATTTGGGATATTAATAACAAGATGTTAATTATTCCAGAAAATAATGAATGCCTTTTGGATTCAAAAGTAATACGAATCAACTTAGAGTATCTATCAAAATATCTCTACGAAACAACCAAGGACTCAAAATATATTGTAAATTCAAAACATGGTACACCCACTCCTGAACTGGCTAGAATTAACTTTGAAGATAATAATACAATAGAAATTATAAATCAGATTATCAAGGGTGAATTATTATTACCAGAATACAATGGTACTACTAGTTGGGATAAAAATGGGAACTTGTTTGTATATAGAAAATAATCCTAAATATTTATTGTATTACCTAACTCGAGGAGAACTCAAAGCTGCATAATTCTCAATAACATAAAAAATAGCGACAATCCAGTCGCTATTTTTTTGTCTCCAACAACCACTTCCACAAAGGCTTAATAACTACTCTCACTATACCTTCTAAGGTCTCCACCTTTTCCTCTCCTTCCTCATCCTCAGTCAAAATTATCCCAACTTGCAACTTATATTGTGTCATGGCTTCTAAAAGTCCAGCCATCTCCCTATCCTTCGTTTCTCCTTTATCCAAACTTGCACAAACTTGGATCGCCTCGGTGACTTTCAACCCTTCTTTAATAATAAAATCACATTCTTTTTTCCCTTTAGAAAAATACACCTCATGACCCCGCCTCACCAATTCATTGAACACCACATTTTCTAACATCCTCCCGATATTTTCAGAAAACTCAAACGAAACAGCTCGAGCTAAACCTGTATCTATCGCATAAATCTTCTTATCTCTGATCACTGTCCTTTTTGCGGAAAAATCAAAAGCATACACCTCTCGAAATAAGAATACATCTTTCAAGTATGACAGATAATCAATAACGGTATCATAATTGAAAGAAAGCATTTCTGCTACATTTCTATAACTAAGCGGTTTACCCACATTTGAAGCCAAAAAAAGACACAACTCTCGTAATTTTAACGAATTCACATTAAATCTCGCCACAATATCTTTATACAAAAAATCTTCAAAATAGTTTATAAGGAGTTCTTTTTGGTTCACTTCTTGTAGTGCTAATTCGGGAAAAGCCCCAAATTTAACATATTGCTGAAATAACTTTTGTATATGTGCTTCTTCTTTTTTAGAATAACCATAGGAAGAATAATGTACTTTATGAAAATCGAGAAATTCACGAAATGAAAGCGAGTGCACCTTGATAGATAAATTCCTTCCCGTGAGAAGAGAGCTATATTCCCGCTTTATTAGCGAAGAATTTGATCCACTAATCCAAATTTGTTTTACCTCTTTTGTATCATAAAGTTTTTTTAAAAAAGATGTCCACTCTTTGCAACCCTGGATTTCATCAATAAACAAATACTGCACTGCACCTTTTTGTAAATATGCATGATATACTTCAGATAATGAATACCCCTTCAAAACCTCATCATCGAAGTTTATATAAAGTACCTCCTTTGATGTTTTTAGCACTTCTCGAATCACTTGATACAGAAGTGTGCTTTTTCCTACCCTTCTTGCACCTTCAAGTATTTTTATTTCTCGCATCTTGAGATACGAAAGCAAGTCTACCTCCCTTTGAAACCCTGCAAGCGAATCTGGGAATTCACGATGTTCCCATGGATTCCAATCCTGTAGTGCCTGAATGATGTTTTTATTCATATTGCTATATTAGAGTAGTGCAATATTACACATTAATGCACTACTGAAGTATAGCATTAAATTTAAAATAATCAAGATTGATTTTCTTACATCCTCTCCGGCGCGGCTATATTCAGTAACTCCAACCCCTTTTTCAGTACCTCCTGCGTTCTCTTCACCAACAACAATCTCCTCATTCTCAAACTATCATCCACCTCGCTCAGCACCTTACACTCCGAATAAAACGAATTAAACCTCCCAGCCAAACTATACACATACTCAGCCAAAATGTTCTGCGCATACGTCTGTGAAACCGCCGTTACCGCATCCTGAAACTTCACTAATTGCATCATCAGCTGATGCTCGGACCCTGCAAATTCCCCACCATCCTCAAAATCAATCACAGCCGCAACATTCTCTTCATCCACCTTTCTCAAAAGCGATGACGCCCGCGCATGTACATACTGAATATACGGCGCGCTATTCCCCTCAAACGTGATCACTTTATCCCAATCAAACACAAAAGTTGAATTTTTATTCTGCGCCAAATAAAAATACGATATCGCACCATACGCAATCTGCCGTTTCAAAAGTAGCGGATCAATCTCTGGATCTTCATACACTCCCTTCTCCTTTAAGATCACGTCTGCCCTTTCCAATGCTTCATCCAAAACACTTCTCGCAGTAATAAGGGTTCCTTCCCGCGTCGACATACTTCCCTCCGGAAGCCGCGTCATGCCATACGACAAATGTGTAAATTCTACATTTTCTCCCCACTCGAGCATTTTGATAATCTCAAACAATTGTTGAAAATGAAGAGATTGTTGGTCGGCCACCACATACACTATCTTTTTCGGATTATATTCATCAAGTCTGTACCTGATCGTCGCCAAGTCTCTTGTATGATACAATGATCCACCATTCCCCTTCTGAATTAAACATGAAGGCAAACTAATCCCATGATCCTCAAACACTACAGCAATCGAACCATCTTCATTGACCATCGCAATTTTTTTCTCTACCAACTCCTCGACAATTTTCGGCATCATCGGCAAGTAAAACGACTCACCTAAATGTGTATCAAAATGCACACCCAGATCTTCAAGCACCTCTTCAAAATACGGCCGATTTGTATCCACTATCCACTGCCACTTCGCAAGCGCCACACTATCCCCATCCTCAAGCTTTTTATTCATATCACGCGCCATCTCAATCAATGTCGGATCTTCTTTTTCCTTCACATGAAACTCAATATACAGACGTGTAAACTCCTCTATCGGGCTTTTTTCAATCTCCGCTTTATTTCCCCAAAGATCAATCGCACAAATCAGCTTCCCGAACTGTGTCCCAAAATCCCCGACATGATCATCCGACGTCACATCATAACCAGTGAATCTTAAAACCCGCACCAATGCTTCCCCAAAAATCGCATTACACAAATGCCCAATGTGCATTGGCTTGGCGACATTGAGCGACACATATTCAAACACAATTTTTGTACCCTTCCCTATTTCAAGAGGGGCAAATGCCTCATCATTGCGAAGGATATCCAATACAAAAGACTCTTCCAAAAAAATATTAATAAATCCGGGAGCAACTGCTTCACATTTTTTCACGATACTACTTCTAGAAAGCTCAACACATATTTCATTTGCAATATCCATCGGCGCTTTCCCCAACTCTTTGGTCAGTCTCATTGCAATATTCGTAGCAAAATCTCCAAAATTCTCATGTTTAGGAGATGAAATAGTCACCATCTCACCTTGCAAATCAAAATCAGGATAGGTACTTTTCACCGCAAGAAAAACTTCTTTAGTTAGTAGTTGTTGTATCATAAGTTAATTAATTTTCCATAAAATATGCGAACCTGTTTTCCGAACAAGTGTTAAATCAAGATTATCATTCACAAACTCCTCAAATATTTTTACTTTTTGTTCTAGAGTCCTTCCCTCTGTTGTATCAATCGATGCAGTGCCAGTATCATACATGATAAATGCATACCCGCTATCTCGCATAGATTTCACAACAGCTGATTTATTTTTATGCGGCAAATACATAGAAATAAAATAATCCAACTGATTATCCGTAAAAATCCGCGTTGCATTGCGCTTCACAAAATACGGGATCATCGTACCGATGCGGTACACACTTCCGGAAGTTCCATTAATATCTTTTGCCGAAGCATAATAATCTCTGTTATACAAATTAAATCCCTGATCAGCATCAAAGAGCCCCATCTTGTACATTGTAAAATGCCGCTGATCAAATGTTCGCATATGCACAGATGCCCCTCCATATTGTTGTTTTCCATCTTTCTCTACTATACTCACATTCATCATTGAGGTCTCTGTTTTAGAGAATACATGAAACCACATCGGCATTATCCAAAAAGCTAAGATCGCCACAACAACAGGATAAAAAAGCTGTTTATTTTTTTCTTGAAACTTAGCAAGGCTTCCTGCGGTAAGAATAAAAAGTAACGCAAATCCACCAATTCCATACCAGATGATTCCGGATGAAGTAAATATCCAAAGGAGGCCGTAGAGCATCAAGCTAACAGCACAAACCTTCTCCCACATTTCTTTTTCAGACTTTATAATAACGAATACAAACGGAATTACAGCCAAAATAGGCAGTAAATAATTCAAAAGATCAGGCCCCGCCAAACTCACATTTGCAAGTGAGAATAAAGCTAAACCAACAAAATATCCAAACATAGAAACAGACTTCACTGTAGAACTACCAACCAACAATAAAATATACGAAACAAACAAAAACAAGAACACCCACCCAGCAATAACATAATCCCCCACAACATTCACATTAAAAATTGTATCCAATGGGATCGTTAAATATTGAAAGATTCCTCCATTATACCCAACATATCGTCCAAGCTCTTCTTTCAATGCCCCACCCGAAGAGGCAAGAGACGCCTGCAAAACCTGGGATTTTGCAACATCAGCCTCCGACATAACCGCACCTGAATCAGCAACTGTCTTCACATACACCTCATTTAACACCGGCGCAGGTGGACTCATAAATTTGCCGTACAATACATCATGAACTCCTGACACCTGGCATTTCCCAGCGTCACACATAGATGAATAATTATACATAAACCATGGTAGCACACACAAAAACGCTACACCAAAGGTCATTATCATTTTAGATAGATTTTTATACACTATCTCTTTTTTTACAAAAGCAAATCCAGTACATATCAAGCCAATAACAAATGAACTAGCAATTGCTGTCATTTTCACCCCAGAAGAAACCACCAATCCTCCTAACGAAAACACATCCATTCCAAAAAGTAATGTCACAAAGAAACATGCTCCGGCAGAAAACAATAACCAACCCCCGCTTACATAGGCCATTACCGTGAGTACAAAGAAAACGAACAAGAGTGATGTAAATTTAATTCCAAGAGAAACTCCAAGTAAAACACCAATGATACTTGCTCTTAAAAGAGTTCGAGACTCCGTATTTCGAAGGAAATCTAAAAGTAAGATAAAACATGTCAAAATATAAAACAAGAGAGGCAGATCAATCTTCATATCCTCCCCCAATTGAAATAACACAAACGGAGTCATTGCAAAAACTGAAGTCAGAAGTAGTGGAATAAAACCGACATACAGTTTTCCCACACACTCCTTCAGACCTGCATACAAAGCCATAATAGCCATCAATCCACCAAAGAACGTAAAAAGCATAGCAATAGAAGTATCTCCAAACACCGTAAATCCAAGTTGTGTCACCAAACCGAAATTATAAGGTCCAAAGCCGGAAACAAGGTGGCCATAATCATTTAGTAAAGAAGGAATATTCATATATACCCCAATATCATCCCACCCAATTGGAATTGGTCGGATAAGATGAAGGATAGTTGCAGTAATAACGCACGTCAAAGTACTACCTAAAATAATCAAAATAGCGCGATCTCGTGCTGTTACCTCACGAGAATGGGTAGTGAACAAAAACGCTTTCAAGATATCTCGCATACAAACAAACGTCAAAACCACTCCAATCAGAAGCAAACTTAATCCTAAATAATTCCCGGACATCACTCCAAAAATCCCCATGAAAAATGAAAGCAACATAATCACCGCCAATCCCAAGGCCACATGGATAGCCACTCGCGACACTACAAAATATTTCTCCGTGAGCTTTTTACAAAACGACCCAAGGCCCAAACTGCCCAAAAACAAAATAGATAATGCAAGTAAACTCCATAATAACTTCCCGGTGAATGCAAAAAACCAATATCCTCCACTCATCAGATTATCCCCAACACCTCCAAATTCTGAAAGAAACATGGGAATGAATGTCGAAAATTTCTCAGTAGTAATAGAAGAATCTATTCCCCACACATTACCCACTTGCACAAAAAACAAAATATATGCAAAGACAGTCCCTCCAAAAAGCAGCATCCAAGGCGCAAATCTCATCTCCACTTTTCTCTCTGCCCCGGAAAACATGACATAACAAAAATACAAAAATGCCGCTACCACCATTCCTCCAACCAATATCATCAAACTCCCCGGCATCTCGGAAGTCCTATTCGCTAGCATAAAATCTGAAATTAGTGCATGCACCTTCTGAGCCAACGGCAACGTCCACACCCTCGTCCAAAACGCAAGAATAGTCAGAACCAATGTACTTAAAACCAAGAGAGGAATTGTACGTTTCATAACATAAGTTAAATGGACAATAATCTCGCAAAGTATAGAATACGCATGGCTTCAAGTAAATACGTGTTTATGATTAAAAATATTACGCAAAAAGAAAGAGACGAGACGCTGATTATTGTACCAATTTACAATGAAGGGGCGCATATTGGAAAGGTTGTGAGCCAAATAAAAAATATCGGATACAAAAATATTCTTGTTGTAGATGATGGATCATGGGAAGATCCTGCCCCCCACCTCAAACAATATGATATCCATATCGTCCGTCATGCAATCAACAGAGGTCAGGGAGCCGCAATACAGACAGGATTTGAATATTGTAAAAATACAAACCTACAATATACTGTAACCTTTGACGGTGACGAACAATTCAAAGCTCAGGATATTGATATTGTTCTAGGTGGTCTTCTCATGGACGGAACAGACATCTGCATCGGGAATAGATTTATGATGAAAAATGACATACCTGTTATCAGACGCACATACAACTTCATTGCAAAAATCGTAACCTACCTACTCTCAGGACTCCTTGTAAACGACTCCCAATCAGGATTTAAAGCATTCACCAAAGAAGCCATTTCCAAAATCGACCTCCACACCAGCGGATACGAGTTTTGCACCGAACTCATCCGCGAAATCGCACATCACAAACTCTCTTTCAACGAAGTCCCGGTCAGGGTTTCGTACTCTCTAGAGAGTATGAAAAAAGGGCAAAACTTCGCAGGAGGGGTTAAGACCGTGTTCAAATTATTTATTCGTAGCCTCATGAACTAATGAATTTTCCATTATACCAGATCATTGTTCCGCTGTTTTGCTTGGTGATGATCGCGAAAGCGTTTTCTCATTTTTTGAGGAAAGATAAGACGATGCGAGAGTTAGTAGCGTGGTTTATTTTTTGGGGATTGATTGCTTCGGCGAGTTTGTTTCCGGAGATTACGAGTTATTTGTCGAGTGTTTTGGGAATTAAGAGCAATGTGAATGCCGTGGTGTTTAGTACGCTTGGGATACTGAGTTACTTGTGTTTCAAGTTGATGGTACAGGTAGAAAATCAGGAGCATCAGATTACGAAGTTGACGCGGGAGATTGCGTTGAGGGAGGAGAAGGAATAAAATAAAAGCCCGCTCCACTGAGGGAGAGGGCATTGGAAGCTTGAAACAAGCTTATTCAAAGAAAATGGTTGAGGTTAAACATAGCTTATATGAAACAGGGTTTGTCATTGCCCCTTTTCTGATATAAGAAGTATTTGCCCTCAAATCTAGATCTATAATTTTTGTTTTAAATGAACCAAAATCCGCAACATATACCTCAAGTCCACTTAAATCCACATCATAGAAGCCAATATGCTCAGGCCTACGTGGCTTCGGATCTAAATCTGGAGATGTGGAGGTTCCTTTCTTAATCAATCGATTTGATTTAGGATCCCACAACTCATAGTTAGATACATAACCATCAAAATCTTGGTATGTACCAGTAGAATCAAATGTTAAATCACGGACTATATTACTTTTTCCATTAAGATGCACCCTTATTTTTGCAATAGTCTCATTTGGACCAGGAGCAAAAACTTTTTCGGGATCATTAGGTAAAAGTTTAATAGAACCAGCTACCTCAGGCTGAGCAGATGTGACCTTCACTGATTCCCGCACTATCGGTACCTGAATCGGATTAACACCACACGCCACTAAACTAAGAGTCAACATTCCGAAAACTATTTTCTTTAACATTTTTATTTCTCACTTTTCGTTTCATTTATTTTTATTTTATCCAAAATTATACATAAAAACAGATTTTATGCAACACAAAATAATATTTTGTCAAATAAGGCAAAATCGGAATTTCCAATTTTACGCATTGTAAGTGCTTTTCAATTGCTATCACTTTAATAAAGTCTCAGAACTCATAAATGATCTGTCCTGTATATTTTCTCTAATCCTCCATATCATCTCAACCACTTCGCCCCTTGTTATAAACTTATCAAGGCTATCTATAGAAGTAGGAATAAATTTCCCTGCACTCATTGGTCTCAAATATTTTTCAAACCACATCTGATCGGAATCTGCGACCTCAGTATTCATATAAAAAGCATTTGTTAAAATTTTGAACGCCTCAACTGCATTGATATTATTTGAGGGATGAAAATTACCGTCAGGGTATCCACCAACAATACTTCTTGGTCTAGCAAAATAAATAAATTTTGCATACCACTCACTCACTGGAACATCACCAAACAACTCCAAATATGATCGCGCTAAATTAGTATAGTAATGATCAATACTAAATTCATCATTACTTATGCCTAACTGATTTATTAAACATGTGTCTCTCTCGGGTATATACTTATTCCAACAGACATCATACACATCATCTGTAGGATTCATTCCCGCACAATTTTCTACATTTGTGCCATAAGTTCCATAACAAGATTTATATTCAGGAGTAGCCTGTTCTATGCAATGTCCAAAAAGCACATATTTTGTTTGCCCACAAGATCCACTATATCCACATTCGGCTTTTTCATAATCATCATAACACTTCCGAAAATCATCAACTTGTGATCCTACATTCTTTATTGAAGACACAACGATTTTTGTAAATTCGGCTCTGTTTATTTTAGCATTAGGTCGAAATGTCCCATCTAAATATCCAGAAACTATCCCACTAGACTGCATATATAAAATTGCTTCTGAATAAGGATACTTACTACTGACATCAGAAAAAGTGGCATGTGTGGTTTGAGCACTTAAAATAAGTACTTGAACAATAAGAATTACAAAGAAAGTTTTCTTCATGAAGAGAATTTTAAAATAATATTCTTTAACGCTTACTCCACTGCTTGCTCTTCCGCGCTTTCCGCTTTCCTGGCTTCTTCCTTTCCACGTTTCTTGAATCCACTGACAACAACCCGGCATGTCTCAAAATCATCTTCAACCCCTCATCGCTCTTCAATAATGCACGCGCAATACCAAGTCTCGCCGCATCAGCCTGACCACTCTTTCCTCCACCTCGTACTTTCACTGATACATCCACACTTCGTAGTTTCTCCACAGTCTTCAAAGGAAACAAAATCACATCCAACAAATAAGGATCAGTCACGTACTCTTTCATCTCTTTTCCATTGATATACACATTCCCCTTCCCCTCATAAAGCCGCACCTGCGCGCTTGAAGTTTTCCTCTTACTATATGCATAAAAATATTTTCCTGCGAATTCCATGTGGGTTAAATTATATATGTAAAGCTTTCGGTTTCTGTGCCTCATGAGGATGATCAGTACCCAAGTACAATTTAAGTCGTATCAACTTCGCATTTCGAAGTTTGTTCTTAGGAAGCATCCCTGATACAGCAAGCTTAATAACAGACTCAGGATCCTTTATAAGCTTATCTGCAAGAGTTTGTTCGTATAGATTACCCAAGTACATTGAATGCGTGTAATAGATCTTATCACTCATTTTTTTACCGGTAACCACAAACTTATCCGCATTAAGTACGATCACATAATCCCCCTGATCTAAACTATTAGAAAAAGTAGCCTTATGCTTTCCGTTGATAGCAACTGCAATAGCAGTAGCTAAGCGCCCGAGAGTCTTCCCCTCAGCATCAACGATGTGCCAACCTCGCTCCTGATTTGTTAAAACCTTTGGTGTTGTTGTTTTCATATTATACAAGTTCAATAAGTACTATAGTTGTGTTGTCCCCTTTTCGGTTATAAAGACGAGTCAAGCGAGTTAGTCCTGAAGTTCTATTTTCAAATCTTTTAATTAAAACTTCTTTGATCTTCTTCCCCGGAATATCTGAGTAAAAGAAACTATCCAACTCTCTTACCTGATTTAATTCACTTTGAGATCTAATCATATTAAAAAATTTCTCAAACTGCGTCCGAAGGATCTTCGCTTTATGCTCAGTTGTTTTAATTTTCTCATGTAAAACCAACTGTGTCATCAGGTTTCGAAGGAGCGCCAATTTGTGCGCACCATTTCGTGATCCAATCTTTATTGCATTATTTCTGTGTCTCATGGGGTCTTATATTATAGAAAAAATTATGTGTTATTCGTCACCAAACAAAGCAAGTCCTTTCACACGAAGAGCATCTTTGACTTCGTTCATAGCCTTCTTACCAAATCCTCGAAGGTTAGATAATTTGCTCTCAGTACACTTCGTCAATTGCTCAATTGATCCGATGCCTCCATTGATAAGCGCATTCAATGATCGTGGAGAAAGATTCAATATTTCAATTGGAGTGTATGTTTCTTTCGATTTCTCGATCTCCATCTCTTTTTCTTCTTTCTCTTTCACTAAAATCTCATCAATGTTCGCCATATAATTCTCCTCAACTAAGATTCCATCTTTATTAAATAGTCCAAAATACGACATCATCATATTTGATCCAAACATCAGAGCTTCTTCAGCATTGATAGACTTATCGGTCAAAATCTCAATCTCAACCGCATCAAGGTCAGTTCGCTGACCAACTCGGTCACTATGTACAGTGTACGCAACTTTGAGTACAGGAGAGAAACTCGCATCGACCAACATAAGACTCGGATCTTCATTCTCCATCTTGAGATCAGCAATAGATTTATAACCTACCCCCTTCTCAATTCGAACCTCCATATCAAACTCAACACCGTCGGTATCCAAATGTGTGATATATAGTTCAGGATTCATGATTTCAATATCACTTGAAACCTTAAATTCCTTTGCAGTAACAACGCCAGCCTTCTTTACTTTCAACGTGATGAATGTTGGCTCAACACTATGTTTCTTCACTCTCAAATTTTTCAAATTCAAAAGAATATCCAAAACAGTATCTTTAATCCCCGGCATCGCCGTGTATTCATGACTAACACCTTTTATTTTAAACCCTGTAACTGCCGCTCCCGGAACAGATGAGAGTAGCACTCGACGAAGAGCATTTCCAACAGTGTGTCCAAACCCTGAAGGAAGTGGCTTCATAGTAAACAAAACATGAAAGGCTCCGTCAATTTCTTTTGTAATAATACGTGGAGCACCAATTTCAGTATGTATTTGATGCATATGGGAAAATGAAAATAGGTAAAACTAAACGCGTGAGTAATACTCAACAATAAGTCTGCTTTCAATGGACGCTTCCAGGTCATTTCCTTCAGGTATAGCAGTCACCTGAAATGAATACGCTTTATCATTTATATCCAGCCATCTAAGTTTTGATGCTGTTGTTGTTTTGTTCACAAAAAAATTATTTCCTTTTGCCTCGGTCTTTAGAGAAACCTTATCCCCCATTCGTAAACGAATAGATGGAGTTTTCACTTTCTTCCCGTTCACCATAAAGAGACCATGTGATATAAGTTGACGTGCTTGACTCCTAGAGTCAACTAACCCTGATCGATATAATGCACTATCAATTCTTCGCTCAAGCATCTCTAACATATAATCACCTGTTGCTCGACTACTCTTTGATGCCTCAGCGAATAAATTCTCAAACTGCGTCTCAGTCAAACCATATATTCGTTTAGCCTTCTGCTTCTCACGAAGCTGCTTTGCATATTCCGTCGGTTTTGAAGAACGTCCTTGTTGACCAGGTTTTGTGTTGCGTTTTACCACAGCACACTTCTGGGTCTCACAACGATCCCCCTTCAAAAATAACTTAACTCCTTCTCTCCTACATAATCGACATTTTGGCCCTGTATAACGCATACGTAAAAATAATAATGATAATAGTTTACATGTGACGAACTTTCCTTCGGCGGCAACCACCATGAGCAACAGGAGTTGTATCCAAGATACTCAAGATGTTCACACCGGAAGACGCAATGGATCGAAGTGATTGATCTCGACCAACTCCAAATCCTTTGATAAATACATTAACTGACTCCAAACCATAAGCCTCTACCTGCTTCATAGCCTTTTCAGCTGCAATCTGCGCCGCATATGGCGTAGATTTTCGTGTTCCATGAAACCCGCAAGCACCGGCACTTGATTGACCAAGAGAATTCCCTTCATCATCAGTAACGGTAACAATAGTGTTATTCATTGAACAAAGAAGATATACCTTACCGATCTGTATATTTTTTCGTACCTTCTTTTTCTTTGCTGATTTTTCTTTATCTTTTACTACTGCCATGGACTGTTATATTAAATGTATAAAATATTTTATGTTCATGTTACTTGGTCTCAGTCTTCTTGTTTGCAACAGTCTTCTTCTTACCTTTTCGAGTACGTGCATTCGTTTTAGTTCTCTGCCCTCGCACCGGAAGTTTCTTTGTATGCCGGATCCCTCTATAACAACTGATATCTTGTAACCGTTTAATATTCATTGCAACTTCTCTTCTGAGATCACCCTCGAGTTTCAACGTCTTTAATTCATCTCGGATTTTATCAATCTCATTCTCAGGAAGATCAGATACTTTTGTATCTCGATTAATCTTCAATTTTGATAGAACTTGATTCGAAGTTGTTTTACCAATTCCAAAAATATATGTGAGAGCAATCTCTATTCGTTTATTCCTTGGTATATTTACTCCTGAGATACGAGCCATAGTCCGTAAAATTAATTAATTAAATACTATCCCTGTACTTGCTTGTGCTTCGCCGTAATACAGATAACACGCAATTTGCCGTGTCGTTTAATCACCTTACACTTCTGACATATTTTTCTCACTGAAGGTCGTACTTTCATATCAGTTGCAACTATAAAATAATTTATTTTTTTACCCCTGTAGATCGGTAGACCACTCGGCCTTTTTCGAGATCATACGGCGACAAGATAACCTTCACACTGTCCCCTGGCAATATCTTTATAAAGTTTTTTCGCATTTTCCCACCTAAATATCCACGTATCAGTTTTGCAGGAAAGTTTTCTTCAGTTATCTCAATCATGTATTGTGAGCCAGGTAGTACTTCTTTGACAATACCTTCGACCTCAATTGTATCGTCTACCTTACTCATAAAACTTGCGAATGGAAACTAAGTAACGGAAATCTACACGAAAAGAATTGTGTTGACAATATTTTTTTTGAAAAGTTATTATTATTTGAAAATGCGGGATAATGGTAGTTGATGAGGTATGATGTCTACAAGATAAAAATTATAAAGTTTTGACAAATAATATTGACTAGATATATTCAAATTATTATTGCTTCGACCATTATGAAGCTTCCGAGGTTCTCGCAAAAACATGTTCTAGGCATGGAGATCCGCACGAAAGAGGTCAGTACTCAGCAAATGTGAGATCTGGCCTTTTTTAAACAATATTTTTGACAACTCCCAAACAAAGGATATATTCAATTTATTCCGGCTTCGGCCTCCGAGGATTCCAATATACATGTTCTAGACGTGGGGATCCGAAAGATGAGGGTCAGAACTCAATTGTGAGACTGGCCTTTTTTCGTGAATAAATCAATCCAAGCAGACATCAATTTTAAAAAAATATCTTTTGCTAAGGTCGACTTTTTTCTAATTAATCTTTTCCTACTTATCACTCTCCCCTGATTTAACTTAATCCATAATTTTTTTTCTTCAATTTCTATAAAGTAATGAAAAATATCATCATGAACTCTTGTTGTAAGAGGTAAAATAAAAAGAGTATCCTTATTGTACTTATACAATACTAAAACCGGCCGTTCAAAATTTTCATTCTTTCCATCTATTTCCATTCCAATATTTATTCCTAAAGATGCCCACCATATTTCTCTTTCAGAGAAAAATACTGAACGAGTTATTTCCTCTATCCCCTCTTTCTTTTTCATCCATGCTTCATAGTCTTTCATAAACAGTTTAAATGTATAATTTTCCAACAAGAAAAGATATACACAAAACTCATCAATATCAATAGATAATGTTTATTAAAGCCATTATGCTGTTGTTATATTTTTACAACAATACAGGCATTTTAAAGTAATTCTTGAGCCAAAACCCCACAATATTCACAATTCACAGTTGCCCAAAGAAAAAAATAAAGAGGACAAAGTAAAAAAAAACTCAAAGTCTCAACACACCTTCACCGAGGAACCCGCCGCATCAGCGCTGCTCCGATTAGCCGGATCGCCATCGCTCAATTCCACCCGACGATCGACAGAAAACGCGCCGAAAAACGAAACGGGAACAGTATTTGATTTTGTCAATATTCCAGTAAGTATAGCAACACAATCATTGGGATTTTCATAGTAATCATTGAGCAACTGTTTGTCCTCTCTGAGTTTCTGAAATGCAAGGGCCACTACAACCTCTGGTATAAGACCGTTTTCTCCTTGGAAAACAAATTTCCCTTCCGTGTTGTTAGACGCATGACCATCCGGTCTCTCCATTCGTGCTTTGATAATATCAAGATATTCTTGATACTTGATATTTGCCGGTAATGGTACTCTCCCTCCCTTTTCGTTTGTATCTTGCATTCCTTCTCGCGGAAGTCTCGTGTCCTCAGGTAAAATATGTATCTCCCATCCTGGTAATTTAGAACTTGTTATCAATTCCTTCTTCGTTTTCCCTTTATGCTTTTCCGGTTCAATACCCTCACTGAGGGTTTCAGGATAGTAATAACAATCCTCTTCCTTTTTCATAGAATCTGAGAAATATGTTGCTTGAATCGCTTGATTATATTTGGTTTTTGCAGCGTCTGTTCGATATAGTCCAAGTGCAGGATCAGCTTGATACCTCTTGTATTCAGATCCCAACTTGTTGTACATATCTACATACGACAACCCAATAGGTACTAAAAGAAACCTCGTAAACCCCTGGTTCGCTTTATATTTCAATAGTTCCGATTTGTCTTGAAGTGCTTCATATACTTGTTCAAGTGTTGGCATGGTATAAAAATTTCCTTCTTTATCTTCGATTCCATCCTTGCCATCTTTTGTTTTCAACCAACCCAGCTGACGATAATGGTTCACTTGGTCATTGTACGATTGCTCTACATTCAAAAGCTCTAATATTTCTTTCTCCTTCACCGCCTTGAGCCTGTCCTTTGACTTGCCCGTAAGAAATTTCTGAAACTTCTCACCCTCACTCTCCAACCCTTCTTTTACCTCATCAAACAACCTCACCTCCTCTTCACTCATCCCCATGGCTCGAAGGGCATCAGCAGTACTCGTAGTTTTCACCTCCTCCTTCCTGAATACATTTTGTATATTTGTCATTTTTGTTTTTAATAAAATATTATTCTATAACTCCTGTAAAACTCTCTTGATAATTTCCTCACAAATGGGAATGATCTCTTCCAATGTATTTGCATAGAACCCAAACGGAGCATACGTGTTTACAGCCCCCAACCCTCCATCAAATCCTACACCCGCAACAACCAGATTTTTCCTCCCCTCACTACCTGCTTTGCTATACATACCACCAATACCCTCCTGCACCTTGGCACTATCAGTTTCACCATCCGTCAAAAATATTATAATTTTTTTCAGTTTTCCATCTCGTAATTTTTGAACTCTTTCCTCTCCAAATTGTGCAGACAATTTTGCAATCGTCGCCGGCTCATTGTTTCCACCACCCGGCAACTTTTGCAACTGGCTCCTGATCTTTACCCGATCTTTGAGCGCCATAGATTCAAACGACAAATTCTTCACCGGATGATCCGTATCCGAAAATATCCGAACCTCCGTGGCTATCTTCAACAACTCTTTCATTCGAAATTTTTCCTCCATCTGTGTGATCTTTTCTCTAAACCTCTCAAATGCCTCCAACAATAAAATAGTTATTTTTCTTTGTGCAACCTCTTTTTCATTACCTTGCATCGATCCGCTTCCATCACAAATCACAGAAAACTCCAGCTCTTCCACACGCATCTCTTTTAGTTGTTCATATTGATACTCCCAAAAAGCCTCAGGCTCCAGATTTCCTGACTGCATTTCAGAGTACAATATACCAACTTTTCCCGGATGGATCATCCCCTCTTTCGTCGAAACCTTTATTTGATTTTGAACAAATTTTTCTTGTAACAATTTTTCGAACACTTCTACCAAGGAATCAATTTTATTTTCAACGGAGACCAAATCTCGTTTATACATTTTATAATCCTTTTCCGTGCATCCCATAACTTTTTCAAATACATTCTTTTTATCCTCTGATATTTGCTTATTGATCGCTTCATTTATTTTCTTCACTTTATCCAATACATTTTTTAAATCTTCCGGATCAGGAATAGCATCCGCAAATGGATCATCTCCAAACGGATCCTCATCTCCTGATTCCGGTTTTTCCCCGTTCTCTCCGGACTCGCCATTTTCACCCTTTTCCTTTTCTTCCTCCTTATTATTCTTTTCTCCTAAATCTTGTTGAAAAAACTCTTGCAAAACTGGTTCTAATGTATCGAGTATATACGCAAATCTTTCTTGAGGTTCCAGCTCATGGGCACCTGATATTGGATCAACACGGGTAAAATATTTCACGAGACCCAACCATTCATCAACTTTTTCTCGTACTTCCGGAGACAACATACATTGTTCATGCGGAAGCATAATCTCCCGTAAAAACGCATAGCCGAATTGCCTATGTTTTGGTTGTTTGGACAAATCACTTGATGGAAACAATTTCATTTTGTACAGATTTTTTTTCACATTTACTCCATTCTCCCACCTGGCATCAACTCTACGATTAACCAGGACATCATCCAAACAATTCACAAATCTATGCAATACTTTCGGATATGCTTTATGAACTGTGTGGTATTCATCGACAATAGCAAACATATCAGAATATGCTTCCGGATCTCGCTTCATATCCAAGAAATGTTCAATCTCATGAAAAGTCGCATACAACGACTCTGCCTCTGAATACCCTTTATCAATAAAAAATTGAGGATCTGCATTTATATGTATATCTCCTTTTAATTGCACATACCAACCTCCGGGTTTGAATGTAAATGGTAAATCAGCACCTTGCATATACGCACCAATAACACTATCGTACCTAGTTAAATATCCTTCATATTTAGAATGAGCTTCTTGCATTACTGCGGATACTTCATCCTTTTTATTCAAAGCATCCAAAGTGTCATCAGGCTGCACTCCCTCTACATGTTTTTTAAACCCAAAATTATTATCCACTTAATTGAGATCACGAAATAATGTTCGTTCCAAACCGGTAGATCGTTCCGATGCCTTGTTGATCAGATCAATATATTTTGATTCTTCAGTTTTATAATCTTCAGTTTCCGTAAATGCAGTCAATGTATCTATTTCGTCTTGATTAATCCTTATGCCAAACTCTGCAAATTGCTCTGATTTCCATCCTCTAAAAAACCCATGTCTCATAAATAATTCTAAAATAAGTTTTTGCTCGTCTTTGACATGTGATTGAGAAGCAATAAAGTTCCGGAGAATAACCATATCCAGGCTATCAACATTATCTCCTGTCCCAACTGCATTCTTAAATCTCATAGCTTTCCACGCCAACATTATCTTACTCACCAGATCCCGTGTTGAAAGAACAGTATTTTCCAAAACAGTTTTAGCACCAGTTCCGCCCTTAAAGAAGGATCTTGTTGTATATTTTCCTGTAAATAAATCTTGTATTTCAGACGTCACTACAGCAAGCCTCGCCAATTTATGAAAAGATTCTTTTGGGAAATATCTTGGAAGTGTTGCATCATTTTTGTCTACCAATGATGCTAAAATCAAATCATAATTTTCATCTAATGTTGGATAATCCACATCATACGCAACAAATCTTGAACGAGTAGCGGCGTTGAGATCGAGAGTTCCTGCATACTGTTTTCCGAGGTTCATTGTACCAACGATTGCAAACCCGGACTTCATCTCAAACTCTTCTTCTCCATTTTCTTGCAACCTGAACTTCTCACCCGGTTTACGCAGTGCAATATCATTGATTCTACTAAGTACTGCCGGTGACATCATGTTTATCTCATCTATTATTATTGGCACACCCTTTTTCAAAGCCCTTCCAAGTGGTCCATAAGAAAACATTGTTGTAGTGTACTTTGTTGTATCATCAACAACTTTTGATTTCATCAAATCTTTAATCTCACTATCCGGCATATCCTCATACCCTAGCTTATTAAATTGATTACGAATTTCATCGAAACTTTTGTGATCACCTTCTTTCAGATCAATTTTTATCTTTCCGACAAGATCATAAATAGATGCCTCATGGGATCCGCTAAACACTTCAGGTTCCAGAGTTGAATAGAGGATTTGACCAATAGTTTCATCCAATTTCTTTTGTATTTTCTCTCTCATCTTATCTGATTTCGTAGCATGCAATTGATTTTGTACATCTTGGATTTCATTTGAATTGTTAATTATTGCTTCATAATCATCTTCAGAAAGATTTTCAATCATAAATAACTTCGCAAGATGCCTTGCCATTGCAGTTTTTCCACCACCTAAATGACCGGAAAATAGTAATTTCGTATGCCTTCTCATGTGCTCTAAAGACGCATCCACCATTTTCATTTGAGAAGGAAGCTCAATAACTTTATTTGCCTGTACTTCGTTTGCCATGTGCTTCAAACTTTCAATTCGTATCATGGTACTTCCAATCTCGGACGATTCATATATTGCACATTCATCTTGCAACCCCTGTATTGACTCCTCCAGATGTTCCACATCGATCTCTACATCACGCGGAATTGCTGTATTGTTTTGCACATATACTGCCGTCAACGCCTCTATTTCTCCATCTATCATGCGGATTTCCATTTTTTTATCATCATACGCACTGTAACTTTTATTTAAAATATTTTCCTTTATGAGTTCCATTCTCAGAAGTGCAGGTATCTTTTGAGGAAAATGCTCTTCATGAACAGTCTCCTTAGCAGTTTTAAAATTTGGTGTCGCTATGACCTTTTCAGTTAGATTAAATATTTTTTGATACATATTTCGGATCATTTCCCTTTCTTGATCTTTTTTATCATGAGCACCAGTAACACTCCCCATCTTTGATTTTCTAGTGACCATCCTGTTCCCCACTCGCAAATGAGATTTTTCAGTACTATCCGACACCTGACCCGCATCTCTATTGCCACCCGTTTCCATGATTTGTTTTTTCCCTTTCAATAACTCCCTATACTGCTTTGAAAGCGACTTTTGAATATCAAAAAGTTCGGATAAAATTTCCTTTTTCTCCGGGTGTTCCCGAGCAACTTCTGCGAGCTTATTTATGGAGTCATCTATCTTTTGTAATTTTGCATCACGTTGTGACATTTTTTGTTTTAGAGAAGATAAATATGTTTCAGATTATTATATCAAAGAATAGGTTGATTTACAACGAAATAGCCACGAGATTTGCACGCAACGCACCGAAAACTCTCAAAGGAAGCTACCTTATCAAAGCCAGCAGTCTTCAGGAAATAATCTTACTGAAATACCGGCTATGTCTTGAATGTGAAATCTGCAATGAAACACGGGTATTTCAAATACAAAGCAAAGTAGCAGACATCGGGAGAATGCTGGGTGGATGGATCAAATCAGTACAAAGTACATAAAAATCTCTCAGTAGTTAGCCCAACGCCTGAGAGAAAACACCATCTTCACCGAGGAACCCGCCGCATTATTGTTGTTCTGATTAGTCGGATTGTTATCGTTCAATTTCACCTGACGATTTTCAGAATTCGCGTCGAAAAACGAAACGGGAACAGAGTCATCCTACATAGGCCTCAATTTTCCCCAAGCATACTAACGACTGGTCACAACCATTGGAGTACCCATCTTGGTTTTTTCATCCTTTGTACAAATTGCAAAAGTGCAAATGAGTACAAAGAAACAAAAGAGCGCATACGTGAAGGTGTGTGTAAATGATCGAGAATCTTATTGCCGGAAGGCAAGAGCCATTTCGGAGTACAACAATTATTGATCCTACGAGAGCTCATGGGAGCATGAAAGGTCAAAGTCAATCATAGTCTTTCATGATGCTTTTCCCCATGTACTTGAATATTAGTCATTCAAAATCAAAAGTAAAGAGGGCAAAGAAAAAACAAGACTCAAAGTCTCAACACACCTTCACCGAGGAACCCACCGCATTAAGGAAGAACTGAAAAGTCGGAATGCTACCACTCAATCTCACCTGGCGACTGCCAGAATCCGCGTCGAAACACGAAACGGGAACAGTATTTGATTTTGTCAACATTCCAATAAGTACCGCGGCACAATCTTCTTCATTTTCATACCAGTCATTAAGAATCTGTTTATCTTGTCGCAATCGTTGCATAGCAAGAGTTACCCAGACTTCCGGTATTAGACCATTCTCACCCCTATAAACATTCTTTCCATCTGCCCTATCTTTATTCCCCCGTATGATCTCAAGGTAGTCCGAAAAAACAGTATTCGCTTCTAATTCCGGACGATCTCCTACTATAGTACCTGCACCCGATCTTGGGAGGATATTGCTTTCAGGAAGAATATGTATCTCCCATCCTGGAAATTTTGAAGTCGTGAGTAACTCGTCTTTCATCTTGCCATGATGCTCCTTTGGGTCACTACCACTCTGCAATGTCTCCGGATAGTAGTAACAGTCCTCTTCCTTTTTCATAGTATCTGAGAACCATGTGGTATCTACAGCTTGATCATATTTTGTCTTAGCCGCGTCTGTTCGATACAAACCAAATGCCGGATCGGCCTGATACCTCGTGTATTCCGATCCCAACTTGTTGTACATATCCACATACGAAAGGCCAATAGGGGCAAGAATAAACCGCTTAAATCCCTGGTTTGCTTTGTATTTCAAAAGCTCCCCCTTCTTCAGGATTTCTTCTTGTATAGCCTCAAGAGTCGGAAGTTCATAGAATACATCTGATCTATTCTTACCGTTTCCTTTTCTGACAATACCTTCTTTACCATCCTTCGTTGTGAGCCAACCCAGCTGACGATAATGATTCACTTGGTCATAGTACGATTGCTCTACATTCAAAAGCTCCAATATTTCTTTTTCCTTCACTGCCTTCAGCTTGTCTTTTGACTTGCCCGTAAGAAATTTCTGAAACTTCTCGCCCTCACTCTGTAACCCTTCCTGCACCTCATCAAACAATCTTACCTCCTCTTCACTCATCCCCATTGCTCGCAGAGCATCGCCATTACTCGTAGTTTTTACCTCCTCCTTCCTGAATACGTTTTGTATATTTATCATTTTTGTTTTAATGTTTAAAAACATTATACCAATAACAACAGATTCTCACAATCAAAATCTGAGAACTGCATGTTAAATTTTGCCATTATTTCTTCACAATTGCCTTTATCTCCTCAAATATCTCCTCCACCCCCGGAGCCGCATCTATAATATGCAACTTCCCCTCCATCAACGTCCGACTAATTACCGGAAACGTATGCATAAAAAACGCCTCCAACCTCGCCATAATCGTCTTCATCTCCTTATCATCAGACCGCACATTTTCAATATTCTTCCGCATCTCGATCCTCTCCACCGTCTTCGCAAAAGTTAGATCAAAATAAATACAAGTGTATTCCCTTTTATTACTATGTAAAATCTTCTTCAACAACTCGTACTGCGTTAATGTCCTAGGAAAGCCATCAAACACAATCGCTTTATCAGCATACAACGCCTCCTTCAAAAAATGAGCAAGCACACTAAAAATAATCTCATCCGAAACCAACTTCCCCTGCATCATCAAATCATTTATCTCCACCCCAAGCGCATCCTTCTTCTTCACCCTCTCCCTTAAAATATCACCAACCGAAAAATACGAGTATGACCCGGACGCAAGCAAAAGTTTCGCCTGTGTTCCCTTTCCGGATCCTTGCATACCAAAGAGAATAATGTCCACTTAAATTAACGTAATGTTAATAAAATTTATCATAATCTTTCATCACCATTTCCGTTTTAATCTTCTTCATAAGCTCAATCACTACACCCACGATGATGATCGTACCCGCACCGGTAATCAAAAGTTGTATATTTCCAGAAATACCTGACTGAGTAGTAAAGTAGTTTAGTAAGTACGGCAGCACCGCAACTAGTCCAATAAATAAACCTCCCCACAGGGTCAAATGACTTGAAACCTTAGCAAGAAAATTTTCTGTCTCTTTCCCCGGACGAACTCCAGGAATAAATCCACCTCTTTTTTGAATATCCTCAGCCAACTTCTCCGGTTGAAATGTAATCGAGACGTAAAAATAAGAAAAGAAGATGATAAAGAGAAAATAAATAGAACCATACCAAAATGTTGGTGAAGACGGATTGAAATTAGCCTGAATCCAATCAGCGATAGAAAGCATTGTAGGATTCGTGCTAAATCTTGTTACCAAATTAGCAATAATACTAGGAAACGTTACCATAGAAACTCCAAAGATAATCGGCACCATTCCAGCTTGATTCAAACGAATCGGCAACATTGACTTCTCCATCCCCCTATCTCCATGCTCCGCATATGTTACTGGTACCCTTCGCTCAGCCTCAGTAAACCAAACAACAAATACAAGGAGCAATACGGTAACCAGAAGAACAAGTCCAAATGAATATATGGCAGAACTATCTTCCTGTAATATGCCGAGTTGTTGGAAGATAAATTGAGGTACTTGAGTAACAATCGATGCAAAGATAATCAAAGAAACTCCATTTCCAATACCCTTCTCCGTAATTACCTCACCAAGCCACATCAAAAACAAAGTACCGGCAGTAGCCGTAATCATCGCCGGAAGTATCATAGATGGCTCCACCACAGATCCTCCAACATTTCCACTCATTGCATTAAGAAGCACAATCATTCCGTATGACTGAACAAATGCAAGCGGTAACGTCAACCATCTTGTATATTTATTGATTTGCTCATATCCTCTTTTTCCATCTTTACGGATCGCCTCAAGTTTTGGGATAATCACACCCAATAGTTGCATAATGATCGAGGCATTAATATATGGGGAAAGCCCCATTAAAACAATAGAGAAACTATCAAATCCTCCTCCGGTAAGCGCGCTGAGCGCCCCTAGAGCCCCACCACCTGCCTGATCAAAAACAGATTTTAAAAATTCAAGATTGGCTCCGGGAACAGGTATATGTGCTACAAGTTTATAAACAACAAGTAATGCAACTGTGATAAGTATCTTTTTTCGTAGTGCTTTATTGGAAAATATCTGTTTAAGAGGAGTAGCCATTAGTTTGAGAATTAATATACAATTGAGTATCCCTTTATGAAACGATCATAACACTTCCCCCGGCTTTTTCAATTTTTTCTTTAGCAGATTTACTCATCGCATGAGCCTCAACTGATAACTTCTTTGTTATCTTTCCTGTAGCCAATATTTTCATTTTATATCGTCCACCTCGAAACAAACCTTTCTCCACAAGTGAACTAAGTGTCACAGTTGCTCCATCAGCAAAATGTGGATCCAATTGTGAAATATTCACAGTCTGATAGACAATTTTTGAAATTGGAGTAAATCCTCTTTTCTTAGGTATTTTCTGAATAAACGGAGTTTGTCCCCCTTCAAATACACCTGGAACACTTGACCCTGTTCGGGATTTGTAGCCCTTTTGACCACGTCCGGCCTTACCACCTTTACCCGACCCAATACCTCGTCCAAGTCTCTTGGTTTGCTTCACGATCTTATTTCCCTTCTGAATTTCTGTAATAGACATAGTCCTTATATAAATGATATGAAAGTATTATTTCTTCGCAGGTGCTTTAGGCGCGCTTTTATGCGATGGTCTTGATACAGCATTTTTATCAAACTTTTTAGCCTCATCAGCAACATATGCTTTAGGAGCTTCAGCTTTCACTTCAACTTTTGGCATTTTTGCCAACTTCGTATCTACCTTAAAATTGAAATTTTCAAGTGCTTCAAGTGTTGCTCGTGCTAATGCAATCTTATTAGAACTTCCAAGTGATTTACTCAAAATATTCTTAATTCCGGCAAGCTCAATTACCTTTCGGATCGCACCACCAGCAATGATTCCAGTACCTTCTGATGCGGGCATAAGAAGTAACTTTGCGCTCTTATATTTATGTGAAACAGCATGAGGAATTGTATCCTTAATAGTTTTTACCAAAATCAAATTTTTCTTTGCCTGTCGTATTGCTTTATCAATAGCAATTACTACTTCATTCGCCTTTCCTACACCAAGCCCTACTTTTCCATTTTTATTTCCAATAACGACAGATGCACGAAAACGAAGACGTCGTCCTCCTGCAACCACACGGGTAACACGATCAATCGCCAAAACCTCTTCTTCCCATTCACTGTCTCGTTTCTGCCCCTTTCTATCTCCCTGATGTGCTTTTGCCACGTTCTTGTAAAGTTAATAGATTAAAATACGATACCTTCAGATCGCAAAGTTTCTGCGATCGTATGGATTTTTCCGTGATATTTTCGACCATTTCTGTCAAAGACAATTTTTTCAATTCCAGCCTTTTTCAATTTTCCAGCCAAATCCTTCGCCATTTTCTCACAAATTTCCCTATTCACAACCTTATCTTTCATACTATGAGCTGATACCAAAGTTTTTCTCCCCTCATCGTCAATTGCCTGTGCATATGCATGGCTATTACTTATAAAAACAGAAAGTCGAGGTCTCACCATTGTACCTGAAATTACAGCTCGCACCCTATTCTTTCTAGCTAAAAGTCTGTTTTGCTTATCCATATGAATAATAATAGTTATTTATTTACCTGCAGATTTACCTGCTTTTCGAAGTACGTACTCATTACGATATCGAATTCCTTTTCCTTTATACGGTTCCGGCGGACGAAGAGATCTGATATCAGAAGAAACCTGACCAACAGCTACCTTATCAATACCTTGTACAAAGAAGGCGCTAGGATCCTCAGGATTTATCATAAATGATATCCCCGCAATAGGTTTGATTTCCACAGGATGTGAAAATCCAAGAGATAATACAAGACTCGTACCTCGGATTTGAGATTTGTATCCCACACCTATGATAACAAGTTCTTTCTTATATCCTTCGGTTACACCCTCAACCATATTCTTTAATTTACTTCGTACCAATCCTTGAAATTTTCTAGAAAGAAATCCTTGTTTCCCTGTTACCATCAAAGATCCATCTTCAATTTTAACATCAACATGATCAACAGGAAACTCTAAAGACAGTTCTCCTTTTTTCCCTTTAATATGTAAAACATTATCAACTTGCTCAAATGTTGTACCTTCAGGTAATCTAACTGGTTGCTTGCCTATGCGAGACATAGGGTATGTATGTTAAAGTATAAATATTAGTACACTTGGCAGAGATACTCTCCACCAACCTTGGCAGTTCGAGCCTCATAATTAGTCATAAGTCCTTTCGGTGTAGAGATAATACCGAAACCGAAACCGCTGTTCACCAGCTTAAGTTCTTCAGCTTTCGTATATACACGCCTACCTGGTTTACTGATTCTTTTAAAATTTGGAAGTGGAGCACCCTTTTTAAACTCCTTTAATCCTATCGTAATTTGTTTTTTATCATCTTTATCCATAGTATTTTCCACAGATTCAATAAAATCATTTTTTTCTAAGATTTTACAAATAGAATACTTCATCTCTGAATGCGGTACTGTTACAGCATCTAAATGTGCCATATACCCGTTTCTAATTCTTGTAAGCAAATCTGCTATTGGATCGTTTACCATATTGTTATTATAAATGTTGTTATATTATTACCAGCTAGCTTTACGAACTCCTACGATCTCAGCCCTTGAAGCCTTCTCTCTAAAGCATATTCTACATACTTGGAAGAGACTTAAGTACCCCCGAGACCTACTACAAAGTTTGCATCTGTTATACACTTTTGTAGAGTGCTTGGCCTTTTTTCCAAGAGAAAACATATGATCTCTCTTTTGTAGTCTCCTCTCTGTCATGACGACTAATGATTTTCTTGCCACGTCGGTAGTAATTTAATATATAGAGTTATTTTTGGAAAGGCATTCCCAGCTCTGTAAGTAGAGCCATTCCATCTTCATTATTTTTTGCAGTTGTTGTAAGTGTGATTTGTACTCCATGAGTCTGTAAATTATCATCTTGCAATACTTCAGGGAAAACATTTTGTTCGCGCAGTCCTAATGAATAATTCCCTCCACCATCAAATGATTTATTTGAAATTCCTCGGAAATCTCGTACTCGCGGAAAAACAACAGATATTAACTTCGTTAAAAATCCATACATCTTCTCCCCGCGAAGTGTCACCATAAGTCCAACCGGCATATCTTTTCGAAGCTTAAAGTTTGAAATCGCTTTTTTAGAATTTCGCACGATTGGCTTCTGACCGGTCAAAAGCATAAGATTCTTCTCAATATTATCAAAGTTTTTATTCTTTTGCATATGAGATCCTATACCGATACTCACAACAATCTTCTCAAGTTTAGGAACAATATGTATATTCTTATACTTTTTTTCCTTGAGTAGTTTTGCAGTGACATCTGATTGTAATTTCTTCACATACGGTTGTGCCATAATATTTCTTTAATTGAAAATGTAGTTATTCTGCTTTTTTTGTAGGAGCCTTTGTCACTTTTGGGGCCGCTTTCGGTTTCCCTTTTACAATTTCCTTATTTCCTTTTGTTGTAAGTCGTACTTTTTTCTTTCCTTCTTTCACAGACTTCATTCGAGTAGGTTTACCACTGCTATCCAAATGCATAACATTTGATGCATCAATGAATCCTTCTAACTCAAATCGTCCTCCGGGCTTACCCGCTTTCGGCTTCATGTGTTTCACAATCATCTTTATACCGGATATTTTTACTTTATTTTTAGCATTGTCGATTTCAATAATAGTCCCCTTCTTACCCTTTTCGCTTCCGCGGAGCACCATTACTTCATCATTCGTTTGAAATTTCATATTGTTGTTTGCGTAAAATTATAATACTTCAGGCGCAAGTGAAATGATCTTCTGAAATCCTTTTGCTCGTAACTCTCTCGGTATTGGTCCAAATATACGAGTACCCTTTGGCATATCATCAGTTCCAATAATCACAACTGCATTGTCATCGAACCGAACATATGTACCGTCCTTTCTCCTTATTTCTTTCTTTGTTCTAACCACAACAGCTCGTTGCACCGATTTCTTCTTAATTTGTCCTTTTGGTAACGCTTCTTTAATCGCCACAATAATCACATCACCGACTCCAGCATATCTTCTCTTAGAGCCTCCGAGCACTTTAATACAAGCAACTTCTTTTGCTCCACTGTTATCCGCGACTCCACATACTGTCATGTGCTGTATCATGTCCTTGTAAGATTAATGTAAATAGTATTTAAACGACGACCTCTTTTAATGTCCATCGTTTCAGTTTTGAAAGTGGTCTACTTTCGATAATGACAACTGTATCTCCTACCTTAGCGGTAGACGCTTCGTCATGTGCATAAAACTTCGTACTTTGCTTATATGTTTTCTTATATTTTGGATGTGTTTTACTCTTATCAACTCGAACAACGATTGTTTTCATCATCTTAGTGGACACCACCATTCCCTTAATAGTTTTTTTCGAAGTTGTAATCATAGTTTTCAATAGTTCTTAAAGTATATGTAATAAATTTAAGCGGCTTTTGTAAGTTCTCTTGCTATCATTTTTCTGAGATTTTTCATCTCATGTCTTTTAAAATCTTTTGAAACAAATTTTAATAGGTTCATTTTTGTAGCTTTAAAACTCATTTCCTCAACCGTTCCACTTGCGTGTGTTACTTTTTTATTTGCCATATTGGTAATTATTTATCTGATAGAATTTTAGTCTGAACGGGTAGCTTATGAGATGCAAGTCGCAATGCCTCTCTTGCAATTTCATCAGACACACCATCTATTTCAAATAAAACTCTTCCCGGCTTCACCGGAGCCATGTAGTACTCCACATTACCCTTTCCTGATCCCATCGGAGTTTCAGCAGCGGTCTGTGTAAATGGCTTGTCCGGAAAAATACGAATCCATATTTTTCCACCTCTCTTAAGAAATCTTGTCATAGCTCTTCGTGCGGCTTCAATCTGTCTCGAAGTAATAAAACCTCGCGTTGTAGCCTTTAAACCAAACGTTCCAAAAGATATGGTAGTACCTCGAGACGCAGTTCCTTTGAGCCTTCCTCTTTGTGCCTTTCTATACTTTGTCTTTTTTGGTAATAACATGATTCTTAAATAGAAATTCTAGTAAAAATGAGTTACAGGGGCAATCTTAGTAAATTTTACGCTTGTGTCAACGTATCTCCTACTTTTTCTTTCATCGAAAATTTTAATCCCTTATATATCCAGACCTTAATTCCGATAATTCCATAGGTAGTTTGAGCTCTAATCTCAGCATAATCAATGTCCGCCCTCATTGTATGAAGTGGAATATTTCCATCCTTAAAAAATTCTACTCGTGCAATTTCAGCTCCATTCAACCTTCCAGCAACACGTACTTTTACTCCTTTAGCTCCAGCCTGCATGACCTTTTCAATTGCAGATTTCACCGCTCTTCTATATGCAATACGTTTCTCAATCTGATATGCTATAGAATCACCAACAAGATAACTATCCAAGTCTGGCTGATGAACTTCTTTAATATGAACAACAAAAGTACCTCCAAACTTTTTAGACATTGCTTCTTTCAATCGATCAATATTATCACCCTTCTTTCCGATCAAAAGTCCGGGTTTAGAAGAATAGATGGAAACAACAGTACTTCCAAGTGATCTTTCAATATATAGTTCAGAAACACCCGCCTTCTTAAGCGCATTTCTAATAAACTCTTTAATCTTCGCATCTAAAATCACATAGTCACCAAACTGCTTTTTATCTGCATACCAGCTTGCTTTCCATGATCTTGTGATCCCTACTCTAAATATGATTGGATTTACTTTCTGTCCCATGTGAAATGAAAAAAATATTTAAACTATATATTAGACGCTTACTTCTACGACTATATGAGATGTTCGCTTTAAGATTCGTTTTGCCCGCCCCTTTGATGCAGCCTTAACACGTTTCAACGTTGGCCCGGGAGTTACAAGCAATGACTTTATCTTTAAACTTTTCATATCTTGAGAAAAATTATGCACAGCATTACTTGCTGCTGACTTAATTGCTTTATGAAGCTCAAGAGCTGATTTTTTATTCAATAACTCTAAATCAATAAGCGCATCAGTCACTTTTCGTCCACGAACCAATCCTGCAACAATGTTGACTTTTTTAGGAGAGATCCGAATGTATTTTCGTATTGCTTTCATGTTTTTCTAAAATATAAGTAGAAGTTTATTTCGCGTTACCTGTAGCTCTTGCAAGTTGTCCACCATGTCCTCTGAATCTTCGAGTAGCTGAGAATTCACCAAGCTTATGACCAACCATATTTTCTGTACAAAACACAGGAACAAAGTCCTTTCCATTATGTACACCAAATGTTTGTCCTACAAACTCAGGAGCAATAACACAGCTTCGAGACCATGTTTTAATGATCTTTCCTGATCCTTCATTCTTCGCTCGTATTGTCTTTTGAAGGAGTCTCTCGTCTACATAAAATCCTTTTTTTGAACTTCGTGACACGGTTTTCTAAAATTAATAATAAAATTATTTCTTACGTCGTTTAATGATCATTTTATCAGAGGCTTTTCTCATTCGTGTTTTCACACCAAGAGCAGGTTTGCCCCAAGGAGTCTTAGGATATTTCAGTCCGATTGAGTTACTACCTTCACCTCCACCATGTGGATGGTCAACCGGATTCATAACTTTTCCTCGTACCTCAGGCCGCTTTCGTTTCCACCTATTTCTTCCCGCCTTACCAATCACTTCATTCATATGATCAATATTGCTCGCCTTTCCGATAGTTGCGTAACAGTCCTTAGAAATATACCTCTGCTCACCTGACGGAAGAACAATCTGCGCCATTTCACCCTCTAGTGAAGCGAGTCTAACGCTATTTCCAGCCCCGCGCGCCATTGCACCACCCTTTCCGGGATGAAGTTCAATATTAAACACCTCATATCCTTCAGGAATATTTTTAATTTTCATTCTATTTCCTTTCATAATTTTTGCTTTTTCTGCACACATCACAACATCATCTACCTTCATAGTCTCCTCAGCTAGCACATACCGCTTTTCACCGTCATTATATACAAGAAGAGCAATGAATGCGCTTCTATTCGGATCATATTCAACAGAGCTCACGCGTGCAGGAATATTATTCTTATCCAACTGGACAAAATCAATAGCACGAAACAATCTCTTGTGTCCTCCACCTCTGTGTCTTACCGCAATCTTTCCACTACTATCTCGTCCTGCCGCATTCTTTATAAAACCAGTAAGACTTTTTAATGGCCGCACTTTGGATATAGAACTATAGTCAACAACTGACATTGATCTTCTCCCCGCATGATTTGCTTTTAACTTCCTTATAGCCATGTGAGTTCTTATTAAACAGATAATTTAGTTATATCCAGTGGGACAGTACCTTTTTTTAAATATATTGTAGCTCTTTTATATGCTTTTCTCTTTGTAAGCATTCTATTTCGACCTAATTTTCTCGCCTTTTTGATTACATTTGCAATCCGTACTTTTTCAATAGGAAATGCATCTCCAAAAAGTTTCAAAAACTCTCGAGTCACATCAAGCTTTGTCGCAGTCGGACCTACTTTAAAAGTATAGACAGAATTAGCCTCTCTCATAGATGTTTTTTCTGTAACTACCGGTGCTTGTATAATATGTTTCATCTTCTACTATTTACGAAATATATGATTTTTCCAAATTTTCCAACGCTCCTTTTGTAATAAAAATCATTTTACTACTTAAGATATCTCTTGCATTGATATTTGATATATTCACAATTTCCACACTTGGGAAATTTTGAATACCTCGCACATTTTCTTCATGTGCAACATAAAGTGTAGCAGTTTGAAATGCAGGTAAATAACCAAAATATTTCATTGCCTCTTTTGAAGTTGAAACATCTCCACCAAAATCTACAATACAAACATGACCCTTATCTGCCGCGAAAGAGAGTGCTCCAAACAAAGCAAGTCTCTTTTCTTTTAATGGCATATCCTTTTTGTAATTCTCCAGTCCTGTTGCACCAAATGCCACACCTCCACCTTTATAGTGCGGATTTCTAATAGAACCCTGCCTCGCATGTCCCGTTCCTTTTTGCTTGAACGGTTTTCTACCTCCACCTCGAACTGTTGATTTCGTAAGGGTTTTAGCAATTGGAGATCTCGCATTTGACGCAATTACATAAATTGACTTTGCAAGTGTAGACTTGTTTACCTTCGTAGAGAACAAATCGTCATGCACATTAACTCCAGATTTCTTCCCAGCTTTATCAAAAAAAGTTAATTCCATTTTTATAAAAGAGTTATATATACAAGACTGTTTATTGATCCAGGAACAGGTCCCCTCACAACAATAAGTGACTTCGCAATATCCAAATCCAACACAGGAACCTTCTTTAAAGTAATAGTATCAGATCCCATATGACCGGGTAATTTTCTTCCTCTCATCGTTCTAGTAGGCTTTCTTGTACCAATTGATCCTGGAGCTCTTCGATATTTAGCACCATGTGAGCCAGGCATTCCATGAAAATTATGTCGCTTAATTACACCTTGAAATCCTTTTCCTTTTGACACTCCTGAAATTCGAACAAATTCAACCTCTTTAGCAAGTGCCGCAGAGATATCCTGACCTTTCTCAAATACTGTTTCAGGAGCAATAGTAAATTGCTTTTTCCGAATCGATAATCCCCTTTTAGCAACAGGCCTTGCAACAACAATTGCTGAGACTTTATCTTTTTCAGCATTCTTTACCTGTGAAACAGTATTACCTGAAACATCAAGCACTGTTGCAGCAACAAATTCACCACTATCAGTGAGTACTCTTGTCATCCCTAGTTTTTTTGCAATAAATCCTGGCATACGATTCGAAATTAAATGTAATTATTCAGCTAACATTTTGATAGTAATATCAACACCCGACTGAAGACTAAGATTAGTCAATGCATCAACAGTTTTCGGATTTACTTCTGTAATATCCAGAAGTCGCACATGAGTCTTTAGCTCAAATTGATCTCTAGCATCCTTATCAATAAAAGTTGATCTGTTCACCGTAATGATCTTCTTTTTTGTAGGAAGTGGTATAGGACCAATGACAATGGCACCCGTTCGAGATGCTGTATCAACTATTTGCGATACTGCCTCTCCAACAATGTTCTTATCAAAAGCCTTAACCTTGATCCTAATTTTTTGTGCTGTTGTCTTAGCCACGTTGTCGGGTGATTAATAATTTAAATTATTCTAAGATCTTTGTGATAACTCCTGCTCCAACTGTTCTTCCACCCTCTCGGATAGCGAACCTTGTTCCTTCATTTACCGCAATCGGCACAATGAGATGAACAATCATCTTTGTATTATCTCCAGGCATCAACATTTCAACTCCCGGCATAAGTTCAATTTCTCCAGTAACGTCAGTAGTTCGAATAAAGAATTGTGGCTTATATCCCTTAAAAAATGGAGTATGTCGTCCACCTTCCTCTTTCGTAAGTACATATACCTCAGCTTCCAATTTCTTGTGCGGAGTAATACTTCCTTTTTTAGCAAGAACTTGTCCTCGCTCAACATCTGTTCGCTCAAGTCCTCGAACAAGAAGTCCAACATTATCTCCAGCCTGACCTTCATCCAGTTCTTTTTTAAACATTTCAACTCCGGTAATAACAACCGCTCTTGTAGGCTTAACACCAACAAGCTCAACTTCATCACCAACTTTAACAATTCCCTGCTCAACTCTTCCGGTTGCAACAGTTCCTCGACCCTTGATTGAGAATACGTCCTCAATTGGCATCAAGAAAGGTTTATCCAATTCACGAACAGGGTTCGGAATATACGAATCAACAGCCGCCAACAAATCTAAGATTGGTTGTGCCGCAGGACCTTTCGGATCTTCAATTGCCTTCAGTGCTGATCCTCGAATAATAGGAGTATCGTCACCCGGAAAATCATAAGAACTCAAAAGCTCTCGAACTTCCATTTCAACAAGATCAAGAAGCTCTGGATCATCGACCATGTCTGTTTTGTTCATGAATACCACAATTTTTGGTACATTTACCTGTTTTGCAAGGAGAATGTGCTCTCTCGTTTGAGGCATTGGTCCATCAGCAGCAGAAACCACAAGAATTGCTCCATCCATTTGAGCCGCACCCGTAATCATATTCTTTACGTAGTCAGCATGTCCCGGACAGTCAACGTGAGCATAATGTCTTGCAGGAGTTTCATACTCACAATGAGAAGAGTTAATAGTTATTCCTCTCTCTCTTTCTTCAGGAGCATTATCAATTGAAGAATAATCTCGTACAGCAGCAAAATATCCTTTATCGATATTTGCAGCACATACCATGGTCAGAGCCGCAGTAAGTGTTGTCTTACCGTGGTCAACGTGCCCGATTGTTCCCACGTTTACGTGGGGTTTGTTACGTACAAACTTACCATCAGCCATAATAGAAGTTGTTATGAAGTAGTTTATTTAAAGTATCAGTACTAATAAAGCAATTGCAGGTTTAAGCAGTGGGAACATTAGCAAAGCTATTTTGCTTTGACAAGACTTTTTTTCGGATTTTTTTAGCTCTTTTAAATTTATATACATTTATTTTCTGCCGCTCTTATATATAAGAGCCGAAAAAATTTTCCATATCATAATACCTTTGCACTAGTTGTACACATTTTTTTATATTGTCTACAATATTTGTCTACATTTTGTCATCAGTTTGTTGACAATCTATAGACATACAAGTACCTTTAGCCACGTAAGACTGGTCTATGATATAGCTACACGACCCAACATGTATATCTCAAAACACGACCCTGTACTGCAAAATGAAATAAAAGAGCTTTTCTCTTTTGATCAAAATACTGTATATGTCGATGCAACCTTGGGATTTGGCGGTCATGCAAAACAAATTCTAGACAATGTTCCATCTATTCAAACACTTGTAGGAATAGACATGGATACAAAGCATCTGGAATATGCAAGAAATGAGCTGAAGCCCTACTCAACCAGTCGAACATTGATCTTTGAACATAACAGATTTGAGAATGTTTTCGAGGTTTGTCAGAAGCATAAACTAATTGGTAAAGTCACAAGTATACTCTTCGACTTCGGCATATGTAGTGCACATATAGACAATCCTGAACGTGGTTTTTCATATATGCATAATGGCCCTCTTGATATGAGAATGGATGGGCAAGCAAAAGAAACAGCTAAAGACATAGTAAATACAGCTGATGTACAGGACCTCACAAACATTATTCGTACATTTGGTGAAGAAAAACATGCCTATAAAATTGCATTAGCAATTGAGAAGCAAAGAAAAATCTCTCCAATAGAAACAACATTTGATCTTGTTCACATCATTGAGACGCTCTTTCCTTCATATAAGTCAAGAGATCCAATAACCAAAACATTTCAAGCCCTTCGTATTAGAACAAATAACGAACTAACTCAGATCCAAAAAGCCATTACCTCATGTATAGACATATTACGCCCGGGAGGAATTGTAGCATGTATCTCCTATCATTCACTAGAAGACCGAATCGTAAAAAACATATTTAGAGATGCTGCTAAAGAATATGAATACACATCAACCAGAGTCGACGCAGAACGTATATATAGACAGCAAGGAATTCTCCTGACAAAAAAACCGATAGTACCAAAACAAACCGAAATAGAGTATAATACTAGGGCACGAAGCGCAAAACTGCGCGCACTAAAAAAGATTTAAATCTGTACCACATCCCCTACCCCTCATGGCAACTCTCCTCTTTACACGCGGCAACACACATAGAATCGGCCTCAAGAAAAAAACCTTGGCCGAGAGAGTGACTTTGGGTGCAAACACTTTAGTCATTATTATTATAGCACTTATCTGTGTTGTAAGTGTCAGTTATCTTATTCACTCAAACAAGACTGCCGCAAAGGGCTATATCCTCAAAGAGTTAAAAGAAGAAGAAAGAATATTGGCACAACAAGCAAATTACTGGTCTCTCAAAGTTTCCCGTGAACAATCACTAAAATCACTTAAAACATCGCATGAAGTCGCCCGCATGACAAAAACAGACCAAATTGTCTACATGAACAATAAAGATTCACAAGTCGCATTGCTCAAGTAAATCCAGAGATGAAAAAAGACAGTATAGCCAAAAGGGCTATTTTTTATTGCTTTGAAAAAGAAATAACCTATATTTGAAAAGAATTTCAATTCGTATTTAATTTTTTTACTCGCACTACTATGTTAGCAAGAAAAAATCTTGCAGTCCTAGGAACATCAGCTGTTCTTAGTATTGCCCTTTTCACAAGCTGTGGAACACAAACGGCTCCGTCAAACGTTGATCATGCAAAAGTCATGCAAGAGGCCCGATCTAAATTGGTTACTGAGATTTCAGATTCCATGGATAAAAATATGGATGGAGAAACAGCAGGAAGCCTAACTGGAAATGCTATGACCCCAATGGGAACAGTAAGTTTCAAAGCTGACGTAAGTGGAATGCAAGCAAAGACCTCAGCTGATATGATGGACTCCGCATATAAAATAGGATTAAACTTTGATGCCGACCTGGCTTCTCTCGGTAAAACCACTGGAGAATTATCTCTTGAAATGAGACAGTTAGCTACAATGTTCTATGCAACAATTGCAAAATTAACAGCAACAAGCGACAATGCAGATCTTAAAGCTCAAATTGATGCATACCTACCACTTGTAAGCATGTACACAGGTAAATGGTTTAAACTTGACCTCGCCGAACTTGCAAAGTCTACAGGAAAAGAAGCTGCAATGTTAGGAGGGAGCAACATGAAACTTATGAAAGAAATGGCATCCCTTCTCAAAGATTATGAAATTTTTGAAAGAGTGGAAACTATGCCAATGGAGAATGGTATGTATGTCTATAAAGTAAAACCAAATTCTGCTGAATTGGTGAAACTAGTAAAGGCCATTACAATTAAATCAAATCCGGATAAAATTATAACCGCTCCTGATGAAGATAACTTAAAAATATTTTTTGATACTCTAGGTGACTCTCGCATTACTCATCTGTTGTATATTGATTCAAAAGATAATACATACAAGAAACTTACTTCAAAAGGAACTATTACCAATGGAGATAAATCAACTGATATTTCATTTGAGGCTTCATCAAAAGAAGTAGGTAAATCTATGATCAACCTTATGCTTACTATGAAAGAAGGAAGCATTTCCCTTGCCGCAAATCTTGGAAAAACAACTGGAGATGTAACATTCCTTGTAGATGCTCCAACTCAAAAAGTAAAAATAGATATCAAGGGTCAAGCAACATTCAAAGAAGGAAAGCCAACTATTACAGCGCCTGAATCTGCTGAAGACCTAATGGGAATACTTGGTGGACTTTTAGGAAAAGCTACCACTACCCCTGCTGTGGATATGAATGCAGGAAAAGGAGATGAGACGGCTCCAACCGGAGAGCCCCAATAGCACATAAGAGGTAACTTAAAAAATCCAGATCCCCAACAGGATCTGGATTTTTTTTATGTTTTATATAAAATGCAAGTACTTATATATATGGATATGCCTAACAAGAAGGTTACATCACAACTAAATAATATTCCCGGTTCACCTGGGATATATTTAATGAAGAATGAAAAAGACGAGCTCATCTATGTCGGCAAGGCAAAAGATCTCAAAAAACGTGTAACGTCATATTTCAGAAAAAGCTCCAAACCTAATCAAAAGACACAAAAACTTGTATCTGAAATATCCTCACTAGAATATGTTGAAACAAGATCAGACATAGAGGCACTAATACTCGAGACAAACTACATTAAAGAAAATAAGCCAAAATATAACATTCTTATGCGAGATGATAAAAATCATCTCTATATAAAAATAACCAAATCCGAGGACTACCCCAGAATCTACACAGTTCGGAATATTGTAAAAGACGGGAGTCTTTATTTTGGACCAAAAACAAGTGGAATCGATGTAAAACGTACACTCAAACTACTTCGAAAACTATTCCCCTATCGTACATGTACTTTGGACATAGTAGACAAAGGAGACAGTGTAGAAATTAAAAAGAAAACAATTAATTATCCATGTATTTATTACCATATCAAACGATGCTTAGGGCCATGTATTAAACAATGTAATCCTGATTATAGACAACTTATAGACAATATAGTCACTGTGCTTGAGGGTAATTACAAAGACGTAATACATGATCTACAGGGTAAAATGGAAGAACACGCAAAACACAAGCGTTTTGAGAAGGCTATAGCGTCAAGAGATCTCATAACTTCCCTTCATGCACTCATGGAAAAACAAAATATCACACAAACTGACCCTACAATGAATACTGACGTTGTCGGTGTAACAAATCAATTTGATAAATTTTTCTTTCACTTATTTCAAATCAGAAATGGTAAGCTGATTGGTCATGAAAATTTTACTTTTGATAGTAAATTGAAAGAAGATACCGATGAAAGCGAACTGCTCACGACATTTCTGATGCAGTATTATACAATTGCAACTTCTTTCCCGAATGAAATAATGATACCTAATCAAATCCAAGATGAGCATCTCATCAAAGATTTCATTACAAATATTTCTCATAAATCTATTGATATCTCTTATCCACAACGTGGTAAAAAACGAGATCTCATCGCCCTTGCAACGCAGAATGCAGAAAGTTTTGCATATCAACAAAAGGCCTCATGGGAACTTGAAGATGAAAAAACGGTAGGGGCATTGGAAAATCTTAAAAAAGCTCTAGTCTTAGCTGATATACCAAAAAGAATTGAATGTTATGATATTTCACATTTAGGAGGGACATCAACTGTGGGATCAATGATTGTCTTCATAGATGGAAAACCTTCAAAGAAAGACTATCGAAGGTTCACAATAAAAACCCTGCCGGACGGAACAATTGATGATTTCGCCAGTTTAGAAGAAGTGTTATCAAGAAGATTAAAGGCATTAAAATCAACAGAGACAAACGAAAATACACCTGATTTAATTATTATTGATGGAGGCAAGGGCCAACTCTCTTCTGTGATGTCAGTTGCTCAAAAACTTGATATAGATATACCTATTGTATCTCTCGCAAAACAAGAAGAAGAGATATTTCTACCATACGAAAAAGATTCAATAATCCTTCCGAGAAATTCAAAAGAGCTCTACCTTGTACAGAATATACGTGATGAAGCTCACCGATTTGCAATATCATTTAATAGAAATCTTCGTGCAAAAAAACAACATATGAGTATCTTGGATAAAATCCCAGGTATTGGACCAAAAAAGAAAAAGCTTCTACTAAAAACTTTTGGGGACGTACATGGCATAGCACTAGCCACAATTGAAGACCTAACTCCACTTGTGGGAGAAAAGGTTGCGACCACGATTAAAGAAATAATTTAACTTTATGCTAGAAATAATAGATATAGTCTCGATCATTATCAGCAGTTTCCTCTTTATAATTTCGACTTTTCTAGTTTTTAAGCAAGAAAAATATCTTCTCTGGGTACCACTCTTTTTGATTTGCACAGGTCAAATGCTAAGATTACCAATTGCCGTCTCACAAATTGGAATCCTTACTGCAGACCTCCTCATCCCATGGATCATCTTTTTATGGTTCATAAAAAAACTTATCATTCAACGAACTCTTCCAAAAACTCATCTCGGATTAAGCATCTATCTTTTTATAGGAGCACTCACACTTTCATTATTCTTAGCAATCCCAACACTTCCTACATCAGAATTCGCCACAAGTTTATTCTATTTAATTAGGCAAGCCGCATACCTTCTATTCTTTTTCCCTATCTTCGAGGCATTTACAAAATATGATAAGTCCAAATTTATTAAACATATATTTATTGCCTCAATCATACTTTGTATTTTAGGAATCCTACAATTCATCTACGTTCCTGATTTCACATTTATGGCGAAAGCAGAGGGTTGGGATCCTCATATAGGAAGACTCCTTTCTACTTGGTATGACCCAAATTTCATAGCAGGATTTTTCGCTTTCATTATTTCACTTTTTTCAAGCCTCTATATTGATTCAAAAGAAAAGTTGAAACATCTCGGATATCCACTCGGCATAATACTTCTAACCAGTTGCTTCATACTCACATACTCTCGAAGTGGAATAGTAGCATTAGCTGTTTCTATATTAATCATAGCTATTTTGAGAGCAAGAAGTTTACTTATAATTGGACTCATTGGCTTATTTTTAGGTATCACAATTTCTGACCGTTTCTCAGAAAGATTTTATGGAATGATAGATAGTGCAATTGCCACTATAACAGGATCTCTCGATCATGATGTTGATCTAACCAGTCAGGAACGTATTGCTTCATATGAGCAAGTAGGGATTATTATCTCCGATCATTACCTCTTTGGCATTGGATTTAACAATATTAAATATTACAAACTCTCTAAGGGTTTAGTTGCTGACCCAAATAAACATTCAGCAAGTGGATCAGATTCAAGTTTGCTTAATATTTTCATGACCAGTGGAATTTTTGGTCTTTGTTTCTTTTTCTACTTTTTATATTCTGCTTCCCGCATGAGCCTCATCCTTTTTCTGCAGTCAAAAAAATATTCCATGGCGAAGGGGTTCGGGCTTGGTATGTTTGCTTCACTCATTGCACTTTTCTTTCATTCGTTCTTTGTAAATTCACTCCTTTATCCACTTTTTCTACTCATCCTGATGCCTTTATTAGGTCTTTTGGAAAACCTTTACCAAGAAATGTTAGATATTTCGAATAATAGCATGAATAAGCAAAGACAAGAGTCCATACCCGAATAATGCTTCAAGAGCTACCAATGTCTCAACTATAATATTTGTCGCATAATTACCTATACCGGCTAAACTGCTAATACTCAATAATATATAATCAACTCCAAAAAACTGAAGTTTTGGAAGCATTTTGACTAAACTCATAAAATCTACAAAAGCAAACATAAGCGCAAATACCAATATAACCCACAACATGGAAATAAATATCCGAGTGAAACTCATACCAAACAAACTTCCTTTCTGAAACACATACAGGAGTAAATATGGCCCCCATGCCCGTTTGAGCAACTGTTTCTGCATACGAAATAACATTCGCTCAACATATGCCCTATCTCTCGCTTCATCAAATCCTTTTTGTGTGTAATCATGCTCCAAAGCAAGATAAAATCTATCTATTAATTTAAAAAATGCTTTCAACTGTGTACCAACAAGGGACTTTTTTCTCTTATCTTCAGCTTCATTAATCTGGCTCTGGAAATCAGCAACCGCATCTTTAAAGGCCTGATTCATACTTTCAAAGTATTTTTCAAGCACCGGCGTTTCAAAATTCATATTCTTTCGCAGTAAGAGCCGAAGCAAATAATAATACAGCTCAGCCTTTTTTTCGTAATCCTTGGGCGCGGCATTCGCTAATTCATTTTTCATAAACTCTTCAGCCATTGCAAGAGACAGATCAAGCTCTCTGTACCCTTCTGCAATCTTTATGGCGTCATCTAATCGAAATGTTTTTTGTACCTCTTCCATGAAATATTTTTATGTTCATACCAGTATACCATAAACACCTATTTTGCGCATATATTTGCACGAATACCTTTTTTCTTGCATACAAAATACAAGCATGGTACTTTCGTTGCGTTTCAAATTGAAAATATGGGATAGTAGCTCAGTCGGTAGAGCAACGGCCTCTTAAGCCGATGGTCGCGGGTTCGAATCCCGCCTGTCCCACCATTCGACTCGCTGTGCTCGCTCATGGTGTTCCACCCTTTTCATGATCAATTCAATTTATCATTTAAAATACACATCAGAGATAATGAACTGATTATTTGCAACTATACTCCGTTTCCTCATTCTTTTTCCAATCCGCATTGATGTAATACCATGCAAAATCACGAAGTCTCTTCGAAACAATAGTTACAAATTCTTTTGCCACTTCAGGTTTTAGAAATAATTGTTGATTGAATTGATTATTATGTTTAATACTCAAATATGTAATATACGAATCAACAAGGTCATGAATCAACTTATATGTTTTCACATCTGTTTTAAGCACTGTTTTCAATACATTTAAGGCAATTTCATTATTGCCACTTTCAACAGCATGAAGATATTCAAACACAAACGAATCTGCCTCTGTGATTTCTGACCAAGAATATTTTGCATTCGTAGTGCCCTCAACATGCACAAGTGGTTCAGATTCAAACTGAAGAAACTTTCGTTTTGCCTCTACTGCTTTATTTGCAATACTATGAGAAAATAATTGATGTTTCGTCTCATGTAGAAGGGTTGAATCAACTTCTTTTTGATCTTGTAAGCCTGGAATATAGTTTAGTACAACATTGTCTTCTCGCTGAAATCCTTGTAGGCTTGGATGTGTCGTAAAATAAATAAATCTTTTTATTAAAGTAAGATTTTGAGGAACACTTTGCAAATCAGTTAAATCTGAATATTCTTTCTTTTTTTGTAAAAGATAACTTGCAGTAGATATAAGAGCATCAGATATGGATTTAGATTTTTTACTTGGGCAAGAAATTTCCTGCATATTTAACAACGTACCGTCGGTACTAAGTGACTCTGCACATAATGGCTCTTCAAGAGTAAATATCGGCATAATGCCAAACTGTCCTCCCACGCACTGCCTAATATAGTTAACATTAAAATTGAGATTATTATGCTCAAAAAATTTACTAAGAGCAGAAACAATGAAGGATTGTTGCTTATCCTGATTTCTATACATAAGCATACTACAAACAGGAATCTTGGGATAAAACTTTTTTAAGTCTTCATAAACCGGACGAAGCATTATGTCAGTAAGCTCATCATACGTGGAACTATCTGAAGGCTTATCAAGAGGTGTGTTTACAATCTTTTCATATATTTTACTTACTTGCTTCCCTGTCATGTTTGCCATCTCGACTAGCTCTTCTGGTCGTAATTGTTTCTGTTGCACTTCATTCTCAAACAATCGAATGTTTTTATCGAAATCATCTGCAGAAACTAAAATAGTTTCAAGTGTACAGTTTTGCATATCTCTTTGAACCGGTTTCTCATTATAAGCTGATGATCCTATCTGTTGATTTAATACTTTCTTTTGCACTGAAAGAGACGGCGCCCTTTCAGGAAGAACACTATACATATCAATAATTCTTTGCCAGTCAGCTGTCACGGGTACAATTTCATTCAATTTAATGGTGAAAATTGGGGGCAATGTAATATTCAAATTATCAATACTCGTATTTATCGTTTTTTCTTGATTATTTACTGTAGTAACCGGTACCGTATTTGTCCAAGTTGGAGTAACATCTTTTAAAACTATGGGAGGTTTCTCAATAATGGGCTGACTACTTTTTTCTGTTGATAAAGGAGGCTGAGTAGCAATAGTATTTACAACAGAACAACTAAAGATTTGAGAAACAGCGGTAAGCATTAGAGCTTCCCTCCTGATAATTTGATATATCCCTTCAGAAGATCTGAGTTTATCTGGTATACTTGAGTTCATCTATTAATAATTGGAGGATTTAATAAAATGCATATTAAACAATAAATTCAATATGTCAACTACTTCCCCAAATACACTCCAACCAAATAAGCAACACCTGACGCAGTTCCTCCGATAAAGAGCGCCTCTAGCGCACTTCGGATGAGATTACTTCCTGTTACTCTCCACCGTAGTACTCCCAAAAGTAACAACGCAACTCCGGCGGCCCCTAAGCTAAACCCAAAAAGCTGTGAGAGTTCTCCTTTCATAAACACAAATGGAAGAAGCGGGATTAACCCGAAAATTATGAAAGAACTAAAGGTAGCCAATGAACTAATCGCAGGGTTTTCTTTCATTTCTCGTGAAATATCATATTTGGACTTCATAAGATAATTTTTCCAAAGCTCATGATTTCTTTCAAAGATTGTCATCTGTACCTTCGCATCATTCTCGGACATCCCCTCTGATACAAGCAATTTCTCTGTTTCTATCACAAGCTTTTTTATATTATTTTCCAAATCATCATCAATATTTTTTTTCGCTTTCAAACTTACATCTCTCTGAGAAAGCGAAGATAAAAAATCTCCGAGTCCCATCGACGTTGCATCACCAAAGAGATTTGCAAATCCAAAAAGTATTACAAGAAAAAATCCATGAGTGCCGACATCCACACCTCCTGCTCCCGCAAATCCGGACACCACGGCAAACGTTGTGACTATCCCGTCACTCCCACCATAGACTATTTCTTTGAGATTGTTTTGGAAGAATTTCATAGAGCTTATTTAATACACTAGAGACTTGCCATAATAATAACATGCTCTAAAATTTGAAACAAGAAAGATGCTGAAAGGGAACGTTTCCTCTTGAGGATGCGCCTTGATCCGACCATATTCTTCACTCTTAAATGTAGTGTTGTGGAGTCGCAGACAGCATCTTTTTTAAAGTTTCATAAATACGATTTTGTAGAAAAGTTTCAACAACACTGCTACAATCAATAGGCCTCTTCATAAATTATACAAATTACACATGGAAATCCTCCTCCCCATCATTGCCACTATTCTCGTGCTTTTTCTAATAGCAAAACTCCTCGAGCTAACCAAACAAAATTCTACCCTCATGTCACAGATGACCTCAATCCACAAAGATCTCGAAATGAAGATGACAGCCGGAAATACTCAGTTTGACAGGAAATTTGAAGCCACAACTTCCAACCTCTTCCATATTACAAAACACCTCACTGACCTAGAAACCTCTTCCCGCCATATCAAAGAACTTCGCGATGAGCTTACGTCCCTCGGCAGTATCCTCAGTTCCCCAAAACTTCGTGGCAACCTGGGCGAACTCTTACTTGAGGATCTCCTGAAGAACTACTTCCCAAAAAACCGATATGCTCGCGAGTTTCCATTTCGCAATGGAACCAAAGTTGATGCATGTATTTTCCTGGAGAACAACTACAAACTCTGTATCGATGCCAAATTCCCACTTGAAAATTACAAACGATCATTGGAAGAAAAAGATTCAACTGCGAGTATCCTTGCTTTCAAGCGGGATGTGAAAAAACATATTTCTGATATCAGCTCAAAATATATTTTGCAGGAAGAAAAGACCCTGGGTTTTGCACTCATGTATATCCCCTCTGAAACTATGTATTACGAGATTATTTCTCGGAAAGAATTAGATGAGATCATGACATTTGCATATGAAAAAGGAGTCCTCCCCGTTTCCCCATCAACATTATTTAGCTACATCCAAATCCTCCTCCTTGGCTTCAAAGGCCTACAAATCGAAGAACATGCAGAAAAAATCCTTGTCGCCATGGAACAATTGGAAACAACTCTTGGAAGGTTTGGAGAAAGTTACGATAAATTAGGGAAACATTTGCACAATGCTGAAGCCACGTTTGATGAATCACGAAGATTGTTTGATAAAGTACAGATGGTGTCCGAGAATATTAAAAGTATCGAGCCAGAAAAGAAGGAACCCCTAAAAGAACTCACAGAAAGTAATATTGAGATAGAAAAGTAAGCGCAGCCCCGTGGGGCTGCGCTTGAATTATCATTTTTATAATTCCTCGGACAAAATGTCATCTTCTTTGTATTCTTGTTGTTGTTTTAGTTTTGAAAGCAGCGAGATCCGTCTGTCACGAATTGAATCAACGAGATTAACGTTGTCTTCTAGAATATGATCTTCTTCTTGCACCAAATCGCCTAGATCAAGAATATCTTCATCCACCCCATCTTCAGTAGAGGAATTAGTATCATCACGATCAAATTCATTCGATTTAAGGCAATCTATCAGATCTGCCACATTGCCAACTTCAACCGTCTGATACTCATCTAAATCATGAGAATCTTCAGCTAAAACGTAATCAACAGGTATTGAATTTGATCTGTCCAGATTCGCAAGTAAACGACGTTCAATTCCCGATATTGATACAATAACTGGATCCTCAACGGGCAGTTCATTGGTTACCCCATTTACACGTTTAGCAAAAGCATCCAAGTCATCACGATCAATAGACAAAACCGAATCTGTGCTGGCGATACTCCCTTCCTTCTTAACAAAAAAATACATAACTCTCTGAGAGGGAAAGGTCTGTTTACAGAGAAGTAGCGCAAGATTATCTAGACTCCCCTCTATGATAAGATACTGCACTTTACCTTGAGCCAAGAATGCGAGACAATCAGAGACGTCAGTAGGTATACTTAACCACACTACATCCGGATTCAACAATTCAGTTACTAACTTCTCCGCCTCAATTCGAGTTCTTAACATAGTTTTTTTTATTTTCCTTTTGTATTATTTTTTGTGAATATACACCAAAATCCAATACTTGCAACTGTAAATATTCTTTTTCTTTCCACACATTTATATCCAAACTTACCAACACATCCATCCTTCCCCCAAGTTTCGGCAACATCTTCCCCGCGCCAAATGCAATCGCCCGGACACCATTCACCTCACACGCCAAGTGCATCCCATCCTGACCAACCACCTTCCAATTACTTATATTCGCACCCTCCAACAAAAACACAGGAACAGGATTTCCCATTCCAAACGGCGCTAAAGCACCTACCCGAGTTAGTGTATTCATAGTCAATTCTTCTGAAAAAATCTCCGTATCCACACGAAGTCTTTTCACAAAATCATGATCCAATAACATGATCTCTGCATACTGCTGTATCCTCAGATGAAATTCATAAAAATTTTCCTCCTTCATCGCAAAGCCCGCCGCACTATGATGCCCCCCAAAATGAACCAATATATCTTCAACCGACCTCAACGCCTCGACCATGTTAAACCCATCAATACTGCGACATGACCCGACAAACATCCCTTCTTTCAGCGACATGACAATGGCCGGACGCGAATAACGCCCAACCAACCTACTCCCGACTAATCCATTGATTCCTGAATTCCAATTTTCAGAAGAAACAATAATTACCTTTGGAATCTCTTGCTCTGCAAGCTGTAAAAGAGCTTCTTCAAAAAACTCCTCCGTCATACTTTTCCTCTCCGCATTCATGTTATGCAAAAGTGTCGCAAGCTCAGTAACTTTGCTACTTTGATTAAGAAAAATCTGGAGTGCATGCCCGGCAGTATCTAACCGCCCGGCCGCATTTAGACGAGGAGCAAGATAAAACGCTATATCCTGGGCAGTCACCAGCCGCCCATCAATTCCTGCTTTCTTTAAAAGAGCCCCAATACCCCGAAGCGGCTCTTTATTTAAAGACTCCAAAGCAATCTGCACAATTGCCTTATTTTCTCCGGTAATCTGCATACAATCCGCAACAATCCCAATCCCCGCGACCTGATACAATTTAGCCACAAACGGATCAGAAATGTCCATATGTCCATATGCCCTTTTGTATAGAGCCAAACACAGCTTCATTGCTACAGCAGAACCCGATAATTCTTTATACGGATATGCACAATTATCCATCTTAGGATTAATTATGGCATATGCTTTCGGCAAATCCTTCACTGCAGGCGGAGTGTGATGATCAGTAACGACAATATCCATATCAAACCCATCTGCATAAGCGATTTCCCTAGCTGCAGAGATCCCATTATCCACAGTAATAATGACTTTCACATTCGCCGCTTTAAGTTCATCAATGTGATAATTTTTTAAGCTATATCCATCCAAAATCCGATGTGGAATCCGATAGGACACCTCTGCACCGAGTTTAGTTAGTGTACGAACAAGCACTGTCGTTGCAGTGACCCCATCCACATCATAATCCCCAAAAACCACGATTCTCTCTTTATCTCGAATAGCTCTCTCGATACGTTCACACCCCTTCTCCATATCATGCATGAGAAAAGGATCGTGCAACATTTCTGCAGGGTTTGCAATAAGTACCTCCCCTCGCGTAGACAATAAACTATCAAACAAAGACTCACCAACCTCTCTTTTTTTCAATACATTCCATACATTCCCGGAGAGTGACATGAATTCATTCGTAAAGTATAGCAAAATACTATCCCTGCCTCATTTTTTCTCAAGAGAGTTTTTTACAAGTGAGCTTTAACTTCACACCTGTCATGATATTATAACACCACATAACAAACTGAATATTATGTTCGCACACTTACATACACATAGCTATTATTCTCTCCTCGAAGGCCTCTCAAGCCCCAAGGATTTAGCGATGCGAGCAAAAGAACTAGGATGCCCCGCACTAGGACTCACTGATAAAACCTCCATGCATGGTTGTATTGATTTCTATAAAGCATGTAAAGAGGTTGAAATTAAACCGGTTATCGGCACAGAAGTGTATGTTGCTGAAACCTCAAGGTTTGATACATCACAAAAAACAGGTATAAAAAAACATAATCTCATTTTACTAGCAACTTCCCACCTTGGTTATGAAAATCTGCTACAGATAACAACCAAATCTCATATAGAGGGATTTTACTATAAGCCCCGAGTAGATAAAGAACTTCTGAAAGAATATTCCAAAGATCTCATTGCTCTCTCCTCAGACCACTACGGAGAAATCGCGCAGGCAGTACTCATGGGTAAAACCGACGAAGAAATTTTAAAGATTATTACAGAGTTCCAGGATATTTTTGGAAAAGAACATTTTTTCTTAGAACTTATGGACCATCCTGAAATCGCAGGAAGAAACACGATCAATCAAAAATTTGTTGAAATCGGAAAAAATAATAACGTACCGCTAATTGTCTCGAACAACGCGCATTATGCAAGACCTGATGATATGGAGGCACACGAAGTTATCCTCTGTCTTCAGACCGGAAAAGATTTCCATGATCCGTCCAGGTTTAGTATGCGCGAGGGAGATTACTCTCTAAAGCCCTATGACGAACTAAAAACTGCATTCCCTGAACAGGAACAAGCATTTACAAACACGCTTGAGATAGCAAATCAATGCTCATACAATTTTGTTTTCGGTAAAAATCTTATTCCAAGTTTTGAAATACCAAAGGCGGAAATTGAAGTTTCAGATCAGTATTTGTATTTTAGAAAACTTTGTTACAGAGGTCTTTTAGAGAGATATCCCGAGCTCCCATTGAAACAAGAAAATATTCCGACCCTTATACAATTAAAAAATATTCCATCGCTTGGAAAAGAAATCACACAAATCACTACTGATGAATTAAAAGAATATGCAGAGAAAACTTTCACGGAAGAAAAACAACAACTCCTCAAAAAGCTAAGCACAGAACAACGTATAATCATTGATCGTCTCGAATATGAAATGTGTGCAATCAATGAAATGGGCTTTTATACATACTTTCTCATCGTTCATGACTTCGTGTATTGGGCACGTCAACACGAAATAGCTGTTGGTCCGGGTCGAGGATCGGCCGCTGGCGCACTCATTTCATATTGCCTTACCATTACGGATATTGATCCCCTCACATACAACCTGCTCTTTGAGCGATTTCTCAACCCTGCCAGAGTAAGCATGCCGGATATCGATCTGGATTTTGAAGATGTGCGCAGAGGTGAGGTATTAGAATATGTTATAGAAAAATATGGCAAATACAATGTTGCCAATGTTGCCACTTTTGGAACCATGAAAGCGAGACAAGCTGTCAAAGACGTAGGACGAGCACTAGGCATTCCGTATCAAGAAATGGATAAAGTTGTGAAACTCATCACAGAGAAACTTGGAACAAAACTCAAAACTATCATGGAGTCCAATCCTGATATAAAAGTACTGATTGAGAAAGATGAACAAATGAAAAAAGTATTTAATTTAGGATTAAAAATCGAAGGAGTGGTACGCCAACTGGGGGTTCATGCCTGCGCAGTGATAATCTCAGAAAAACCACTAACGGTGTACACGGCGCTCCAATATCCTCCAAAGGATAAAACATCTTTTGTGACACAGTATTCTGCAAAACCTTTAGAACTCCTTGGACTACTCAAAATGGACTTCCTTGGCTTGCGCAACCTCACCGTTCTCCAACTTGCAGTCAAAATAATTGAGAAAAAAAGAGATATAAAAATTGATATGTCCCTCCTTCCACTCGACGATCAAAAAACGTTTGATCTCTTTTCACGAGGTGAAACAAAAGGAGTATTCCAATTTGAGTCTGATGGTATGCGTAAATGGCTTAAAGAACTAAAACCCGATAATATTGAAGATATCATTGCAATGGCGGCCATGTATCGTCCTGGCCCCTTAGCATGGATTCCCGTATATGTCGGGAATAAGCATAAGACAAAAGTTACTTTTCCAACAGACGAAGGGAAAAAGAATTTTGAGTCTTTAATTCAACTTCTCGAAAAATATCCTAAGGTAAAAAAGATACTAGAACCTTCAAATCTCATCCCAATCTACCAAGAGCAAATCCTACAAATTGCCCAAGAATTCTCAGGATTTAGTTTGGGTGAGGCTGACCTCCTTCGAAGAGCCATCGGTAAAAAAATCGCCGAAGAACTTATGGCTCAAAAACAAAAATTCATAGATGGAGCAGTTAATTTAGGACGATCAAAAGAAGATGCCATTTTCTTGTTTGAGCGTGGAATAGAACCATTTGCAGATTATGGATTTAATAAATCTCATGCAGCTTGTTATGCAATTATCGCATACCGTACTGCTTATCTTAAAGCTCATTTCCCGACAGAGTTTATGACAGCTCTTCTCACTACCGTTGAGGATTCAACAGATAAACTCATTGTTTGGTTGGAAGATTGCCAGAATATGAATATCCAAATCCTTCCTCCTGATATCAATGAATCAGAGGTTCACTTCACAGCAATTCGCGAAGGCGTTATTCGATTTGGACTCAATGCAATCAAGGGATTAGGAATTGAGGTTGCGAAAGAAATTGTGAAGTATCGAGAAACTGGCGGTAATTTCAAAAACCTGGAAGATTTTGTAAAACGAATTCCAAACAATATTCTTAATAAAAAAACACTGGAAGCTTTAGCGTATGGTGGGGCGTTTGATGCATTTAACATTGCTCGAGATACCATAACAAAAAACACTGATATTATATCGCTATATGCAAAAGAATATGCAAAGAATACCTCAAGCGGACAAATTGACTTATTTGGTGACAGCATGGATGCTTCACTCGCCCACTCCTTAGTTTTAGAGAACCCTACACCTGATTCTCATCTATCGCTGTTAAAAAAAGAAAAAACTGTTCTCGGATTTTATGTTTCTTCTCACCCATTACTTGGTATTACGAAATACATAAAAACCGGGGCAAAACTTATAGGAGAATTGAAACCAGGTGATATTGGAAGGAAAGTGACCTTGGTTTGTCTCATAGCCACAATCAGAAAGCTCATGACAAAGAAAAATGACATGATGGCTTTTATTAAATTAGAAGATATTAGTGGCGAAATCGAAGGAATCATTTTTCCAAAAACATTTGCTGATACAAGCCCTTTTTTGATTGAAGATACCTTGGTAAAAGTTCGAGGAAAATTAGAACTTCGAGATGGAGCCGGTCAAATTTTAATAGAGGAAATGAAACCTCTTTCACTCGAAACGATGAGTGATAATGCCAAAAAATTGCAACTTTTTGACCAAGACGAAAAAAAAATATTTATGAAAAATTCATTAGTAGAAGATGATGCAAATCAAGAAGAAAAAACTATTGTACTTGAAATCCCTTCTCAAGATCCCCTACTCCTTGCAAATCTGAAACAGAAATTAGAATCTTTAGAAAATGGATCCACAAAGATACATCTCAAAATTGGAGAAACAATAATAAGAACACCATATAAAACAGATATTCCTGAAGATCTATTAAAAAAACAAGTCCTTACAGCTGTGACAGAAGTTTCTCTTCCTCAGTAGTTTCCTTAGATTCCTGCATTTTCTCTTCTTCTTTTCTCTTTTTTGCAGCTTCAATTTCAGCAGTTCTATCAACGGGCGTAGCATCAATAAGGGCCTTTTTTCCTGCATCATAATTATTCTCAAGAGATGCCAACTCTTTCCTTTCGTTTTCCAAAATCTCCCGAAGTTTTTGAATATGTTCCTCCGTCATAAGCGGAAAAAGTTCCATCCAATATTTTTTTTCATCAAAAGAGAGAGACTCAGACTCAAACAACATCTGGATCAGATCAGGATACATATCCAAAATATTCTGATCAACCAAACCTTTCAGCTCAGCAACCTGTTCCACCGTCAAAATTCCCGTCGTTACCATTATATAAATATTAGAAATATATTATTCTTGAAACTGTAATAAAAACTTTTTATCATCCGAAAACATCATACGCACATCTGAGATGCCGTATGTCATCATAGCAAGCCTATCAATCCCAAATCCAAACGCAAACCCGCTATATTTTTTTGGATCAATCCCCGCTTTCTCAAGAACTTTTGGATGTATCATACCACACGGCATTACTTCCATCCATTTAGGTGTATTACTTTCAATCCCCATAAGCTCATTTTTATCTATTTCTAATTCCAAACCCGGTTCCACAAACGGAAAATACCCAGGACGAATACGACTGCGAATTTCCTTCCCAAAGATTTCTTTTAGGAAATACTTAAGAGTACCAATCAGATGAGAGACGGTGATATGCTCATCTACAACAACGCCTTCAAGTTGTGAAAAAATTACCTCATGAGTACTATCTGTCGCTTCGTTTCGAAAACACTTCCCTGGAGCAATTGCCCGAATCGGAAACTCCTTTGTAGACAAAATTTTATTCTGCAAAGCTGAGGTATGCGTTCGTAAAAGGTATCCATCTTCTACATAAAACGTATCCTGCATATCTCTTGCCGGATGATCAGCTTTAAAGTTTAACGACTCAAAACAATCAAAATCAGAAACAATATGTGACCCGTCCCAAACTTCAAATCCTAATCTTGAAAATATATTTATACTCTTGTCCATAAAAAGAGCAAATGGATTATGCGCTCCCTTCATGTCAAATTGTGGCTGCCATTTACCAGGTAATGAAATATCAAGTATTTCATTCTGTATTCTCGTCGCAATTTCTGCACTTTTAAGAGCAGATTTCTTTAGATGAAAGTATTCCTCTATTTTTAGTTTAGCCCCATTGGCAAGAGGCCCAACCGATTTTTTATCCTCATCAGACAAATCTTTTATACCCTTCAATATTTCTGAAAGCTCACCATTTTTACCAAGCAAATCTTTGAATAACACTTCAAGTTCTTCGTATGATGTAACATCTTCAAAGACTTTTTTTGCTTTTGCTACAATGTCCTCAATCTTTTTTTGCATGGTATGTAATATAATTCCTAAAAACTATACTTCCAAACAACAAGTTATCAAGAAAATAAAGAAACTTGATTTGAACATTAATAGCATCTCAAACAAAGAATTTAACTTTCATTTTAGAATTGTTTTGATCACAGCTTAATCAATGAAATGAGTTTAAATAAAACAATTCTAAAATGGAAGTCTTGCTCCTGTTCTATTTTTTATACAAAAAAAGGAGGTACGATATCGTACCTCCTTTTCTCTACATTCTTAAGAGAATATTACATTCCTTTAAAAAGGTTTGTTACTTCTTCCTCAGAAAGATTACAAGTTGACTTAGCTTTCTCTTTTACCAATTTTTCCATTTCTTTGTCATCATACTTTTTAGCCATAGTTTCAAAGTCAGATTGATCTTTGAATCCATTGTCAGTCATGATTTTGTTTGCTTTGTCTTGAAGCTCTTTTCCTTTTGCGATCATCGCATCAGTATTAGAAGCGCTTAAAGACTCACCTGATCCAGTTTCAGTTGATGGCTTAGAGAAGTCTTCCATGATTTTCTTTACATCTTTTGCAAAGCAAACCATTTCAGCACCCACTTTAACCACTTTATCCTTTTGAGGATCTCCAGAACCACCGACGCAACTAGCAAGTAGTAGCGCTGGCATCATAGCAACAACAATTATTGCTTTCTTCATAGTAGCCGGCGTAAAAAATTAAAACAGTAACCGAACATTACCTTGAGAATAATGTATAATCAAGACTTTATGTTGTTTATGCCGAAACTAACCTTGAAACAGCCTCCTCAACCGTGTGTAATCCTACAATTTCACCATCAAACTTTGAAATTTTTGACACTTGCGATGCAGGAAGAAACAGCTTTTTTATACCTTGTTTTTCCGCTTCCTTAATACGTTTTTCCAAATGCCCAACTGCCCGCACTTCCCCTGTTAACCCGATTTCTCCAAACACTAAAATATTTGACTCTAGTGGTTTATTTTTCCGACTGCTTATTATTGCCGAAAGCACCGCAAGATCAATACTCGGATCTTTTACGCGCAATCCTCCGACAACATTGACAAATACATCCAGAGAATCAATCTGAATTCCTCCGTATTTTGCTATAACCGCCAACAATAATTCTAATCTGGGTTGCATATATCCAGTGGCCGATCTTTTCGGATATCCGAATTTTGTGTATGTTGTAAGCGCTTGCACCTCAATTAAAAATGCTCGTGATCCTTCAAGCGATGAACTTATAACAGATCCACTTGCCCCTTGTCTTTTACCCGTAAGAAATAGCTCAGATGGATTTCGCACCTCTGTAAAACCCGTCTCTTTCATTTGAAAAACTCCTATTTCATCTGTTGGACCAAATCTATTTTTCTCTGCTCGCAAAAATCTGATATCAGATACACTATCTCCTTCTAATAAAAGTACCGTATCAACCAAGTGTTCAAGCGCTTTAGGGCCCGCAATATTTCCATCTTTTGTTACATGTCCAATTATGATCATCGTAATCCCATAATTTTTCGCGGTCTCAATCAAGAGCTCTGTCACAAAGCGTATTTGCCCAATTGAACCGGAAACACTGCCCAAAGAGGCACTATACATCACCTGAATCGAATCAATGATTACTATCTCAGGTCTATCTTCCTGGATCGTTGCAATAATATTCTCCAAAATATTTTCTTGTACAAAACCAAGTGTGCTGTTTGTATTACCAATTCGTTTTGCCCTTCTTGCGATTTGGGAGACTGATTCTTCGCCAGTGATGTATAATACTTTTGAAGACTCAGACAACATCAGCGCAAGTGACAATGTCATAGTTGATTTACCTATTCCCGGCTCTCCAGCCAAAAGCGTGACAGAAGCTTTTGTTATACCACCACCAAAAACTCTCCCAAGTTCTTCATTGGAAAGCAAAAATCTATCATCTATAGCCTCTAGTTCTTCCGCAATTTTATCCAATAAAATTACATTTTTTGCACTCCCTTTATAAGAATCTTTTGCCTGAAAAGCAATTTTTGTAGAGACACTTCCACCAAAAGAGCTCTCCACCAATGTATTCCACATTGAACACTCCGGACACTGCCCAGTCCACTTATATGTTTCATGCCCACAATGTGTACAAGAGAATGCATCTTTTACTTTTGACATTTATTTACGAATACTTTCTAAAAGTTTTTTCGCCATATCATTTGTGGCATCTAAAGCCAAAATATCTTTAAGCAAAGCAATTTGTGCATCCTCATTCGATGCAATACCATATAATTCAATAAGTCGAAATCTAAGAGGAATATTATCATTATCAAGTCGCAGCGCCTCCTCTAAAAGCGGGATCGCTACATCAGTTTTTTCAAGGGTGATATAGACATCCGCCAATTGTATATACCTCTTTGGCTCTTGAGGATCTTTCACAATCGCCTCTCTATATGCAGTTATTGCAGTCTCTAGATTGCCCTGTTCCTCTAAGACCTTACCAAGATTACTATAAATTCCCGGATCAATCGTACCTTTCTCAATCATTTCAAGATACACACTCTCTGCTTTATTATATTTTTCTTGTTTCATATAAATAAACCCCATCAAACTCCGTACGTCCATATTTTCAGGATCTATCCCAAGTGCAGAAATCAAATGTCTTTCAGCATCCTCATATTCACCTTTTGCAATCATAACATCTATTCCGGAAAGTAACGCTTCTACCTTTTTCTGATCATCAAGATCAGCGGTTCTCTGAGTATGCTCAATTTCTTCATCCAGTATTCCTTCAGCATTATGAGCCATCAGATGGTCGATACGAGTTCGTGTTTTAATTACCATACCGGAACTTTCTTTTTCCAACCTCTTATACTGACGAAAATGTGTAAATTTTAGAAATAATGAAGTGATGATTCCTAATAAAGAAGCTCCGGAAATGAACGTTAAGAGCTTTACTGTAGTAGCAATATCCATAAATTATTATTAATATATTTTATATTTAGGAAACTTTACTCAATCATGGATTTATAATCCTTTATATCAAGTGTTGCCGGATCCAAAAGCTCAACCATTCTATCTATAATTCCATCAAAAGATATTGTTTCCTGGGTACCTTTTTTCATATCTCGGATAATAATTTTCTTTTCTAAAACTTCCATTTGACCAATAACGAGAGAATACTTCACTTCAAAGCGTCCTGCGGTCTCTAACTGTGATCGAATTGCTGCTTTTCCAAGCGCCCCCATAGTTTTTACGCCACGCTTTCGCAAATCGCTGGCAAGTTTAATCGCAACTTTTTTTGCATCATCTCCAAGTTGAACAATAAACACATCCAACTTATCCTTATTTGGTACAGATAAATGAATGTCTTCCATAAATTTCTCAACTTTTTCCATCATAACAGATGCCCCAACAGCCGGGGCACTAACAATTGTTGAAGCTGAAGCAGGAGCTCCCTCGGGTAACACACGTTTTACATTTAACTCGGAAATAACATTGTTATATCTCCCCCCACCGCCTAAAACAATTCTCGTTCCTTCAAACTCTGCTTCAAATCGAAACACAGTATGGGTGTACATATCTGCATCTAAGAACATTCGCTCATCTTCTTCAAACGCAATATCAAGAACATTTAAATAATCTTTCACTTTTTTATAATGATCTTTTGACTCATTATCCAGGCTTCTCTCAATAGTTGGAGCAATCTTCGCCAGAATCTGCGTATCCTCCTCTATAGATGAAAGAAGTCTCATGGGATATAGCTCTAATTTTTCTTGATCTTCAGCGGTTAATGATCTTTCCTTTCCTGCAAAAAAGTTACGAAGATCTTCATTATATTTTTCCTGTGAAGCCTTTGTTCCACAGTTGTTAATAATTACTTTTACTTCTGACATTCCTACATCCTCAAAAATATGAACACACATTGCGATCAATTGTGCATCCAGAGCGGGATCTTCTTCCCCAATAATTTCAAATCCGAATTGGTGTGTTTGATACAATTTCTTTCCATGGCGATCCATTTTTCTCCATGCCTGATCTATATAATAAAATTCCTGTGGTGCAGGAAGTGCCTCAAGCTCGTTCTCAACATACGCACGAATAGTACCGGTTGTAGAATCAGGCCTCATAGCATATTTTTCACCATCAATCTCAACAATAAAAAGCTCCTTCTGGAAAACAGTCGAGGATCTTCCTAACATAATTTCAAGAGTAGAAAGTTTAATAAGTGCCGGCAATGATATACGTTTATATCCACCCCTTCGAGCATGATGTCTAACAACTTTTTTTATAAAAGTAAAGTAATCATGTTGTTTGGGTAATACATCAGACATACCCGGTATACTATACCGACTCTCCATAATATTTTTTAAATGCTAAATTAATATTCTCCAAGACTTGCGAAGTATAGCGTTACTTCAAAAAAAAACAATACTTTAAATACGCGTTTCTGTTGTTATTGTTTTTCAACAAAAAAATAGAAAAAATGATATACTATTATCATGTTAAAATAAAAAACAAACATGCTTCTCGAAACCGTCATCAGTTTCCTCTCCGCAATTGCGATCGGCTCCCTCATCGGGATTGAGAGAGAACTTGTTTCAATAGATAAAAAGAAAGAAATAAACATGATTACCGGCTTCGGCGGAGTCCGTACATTTATGCTTCTCTCCCTCCTCGGAGCAACAGTTGTATATTTTTCCAAAGAGACCAATAACTGGAATATTTTTTTGATAGCAGGGATTATGAGTCTCCTCATTATTTTCGCTAACTATATTTATAATCTTTTTATTATTAAAGAAAGCGGCGCAACAACAGAAGTCGCTGGCATCATTACATTTTTTCTCGGGGGACTTTGTACCGCCGGATATGCAAACATAGCAGTAATAGTAGGAATACTTACAACAGGTATTCTTCTTTCAAAACGATATCTTGGAACAGTACTGGAACATACCGAAAGAAAAGAGCTTTACTCCACACTTACATTTGCAATCATTTTATTTATCGTACTTCCAATTCTCCCAAATCAAACCCTTGATCCATGGGAGATAGTCAATCCACAAAAAATCTGGTATGTAGTCGTGTTAATTTCAGCAATTAGTTACATAGGATATATTGCCAGCAAAATTTTCGGTGCCACAAAAGGTGTGATTATTTCAGGTATTTTCGGAGGCCTAGCATCATCAACAGCCGTCTCATCAGCCATGTCTATGCATAGCAAAAAGAATACATCAATTATTACACCTCTAGTTATAGCAACTCTTGTAGCATCAAGCATGATGTTTATTAGGGTATTTGTGCTGGTATACTCATTTAATCCAACTCTCGCGCCATCTTTGTTCATACCAGTACTTGTCATGACACTTACATCTGCGTCCATAATTGGAATTTTTACATATACTTCTACAAGAAAAGATAAAACGCTTACAAAAGCAGGCCAAACCATTCCACTCGAAAGTCCATTCCAAGTTCTCCCCGCTCTAAAATTTGCACTATTTTTCCTTGTCGTTTCAGCGCTCAGTCAATTCGCAGCACATTGGTTCGGAGCAAATGGAACATACGTTATTTCATTTATCTCAGGTTTCGCAGATGTTGATGCGATTAGTATTTCACTATCTACTCAGGCCCTCTTGGGTCAGATTGCTGTATTTGTGGCGACAAAAGGACTTATTATAGCAATGATGACTAACACAGTAGTCAAAATTATTATCGCTTACCTTTTTGGAAGCAGGGAATATTTCAAATCCATCGCCATGTCATTTGGCGTGATTATGATTCTGGGGATTGCTTCGCTGTTTTTTATTTAATTGGCAGAAAATATAGAAAAATAAAGTACCCTAGCTCGATCTCTTGTCGGAACGAACGTGTAGACAATGGAGAGCGGGTATTTATTTTTCTGTATTTACCATTATTTAAACCTCTTCACCGCCCTTCTCATCTCCATATCCTGATCTTTCCTTTTCAACGTCTCCCTCTTATCATGCAATTTCTTCCCTTTCACAATCCCCACTTTCACCTTCACCAAATTTCCTTTCAAAAATATTTCTAAAACGCAGCACGTCACACCTTTCTGATCAATCGCTTTGATAATTTTCAAAATCTCCCTTTTGTGCAAAAGTAATTTTCTCTTCCGAAGCGGCGCAATATCAATCGAAGAAAATGCATACGGACTCACATGCATATTCTCAACAAATAATTCACCCTTCCACTCCTGTACAAAATTCCCTTTCAAATTAACAGACCCTTTCCGAACACTTTTTACTTCACTCCCAACAAGCACGATCCCGGCTTCAAAAGTTTCTAATACTTCATAATCATGTAATGCCTTCTTGTTGACAATAGAAACAGCTGAACTCATAGTACAATAGATATATTTACGTCATTTGAAGTATGCACATTCTCTCGCCATATATCAACCAAAATACTGCATTTGTGCAAAATCTGCCATCAAAAAATCTGCATCATGCATATCTTTTTCATACTTTGCCCAAAACTGAGGGCATTCTTGCAGCTTTTTTACTCACTCAGCAAATCATAAATAATATAGCACCAGATCATCTGGAACAATTTAACAAGGGCTTATATCCACACCTCCTATTTTTTGAAGATACTGGTGAAACTATCAAAATCGAAGTTGCAAAAAAGATTCATGCATTTGCTGAGCTCACGAGCGACATCCCAAAGTTTATCATAATTGAAAATATTGAACGAATGACCGAATCTGCAAGTAATGCTCTGTTAAAAGTTCTCGAAGAGCCGCATGGCATGACGTTTTTTTTCTTTTCCACAGAGCGTGTCATAAGAGTGCTCCCAACTATAATCTCCCGCATGATATCCATCAACGTATCATTACCGGAGCTAAACATAATATC
>CAYGEY010000004.1:0-23646 GCA_964349065.1 uncultured Candidatus Peribacteria bacterium
TGTTATACCTACATATAACAGGCCGCAACTTCTTTCTGGATGTTTATATTCAATTTTTAACCAGAATCTTAAAAATTTTGAATGTATTGTTGTTGATGATTGTTCAGATATTCCGGTGATAAATAATAAGGTTAAAATAATTAGAAACATTAAAAATCTTGGCCCATCAAAATCCAGAAATATTGGTGCAAATGCTGCAAAAGGAGAGCTTCTTGTTTTTTGTGATGATGATCTTACTGTCTCTAAAGATTGGCTTCAGAATTTGTATGACGCATATTTAAAATTCCCAGAATCATTTTTTGCAGGTGAAATAGTTTTTGGACATGAGGGTTATATGGGAGTTTTCCCCGAGCGGGTTGTACGCAATCCTGGAGGACGTTGGCCAATGTCTGCAAATATGGCTATTCCGAAAAAAATATTTCAAGATTCCGGTGGATTTTCCTCTGATTTTGATGTCTATCACAATGAAGATACGGAGTTTGCTCTAAGACTCATGCAATCAGGATATCATTTTGTTTCAATACTAGATGCTAAGGTTTTTCATGCTGTCACTTTTTGGACTCCCAGAGCATTATGGGCTTCTAGAAAAAATTTGGCAGGAGTAGAAATAATTGCAAAGAAATATCCTGTTGCCTTTATAAAACTACCTCGAGTTCATAAATATAGAGAACTACTATGCCTGCCTATTATCCCCATTCTTTTCATAAGATTTTGCATTCATTGGAAACTGAAAAGCTTTCAATACCTCCCCCTTTTCTTTCTCAAGTGGCCTTGCCAAGTGTTTTGCAAACACGTATACAGTCTTTTGATACGTTTACATTTACGATAAATTTGTATGTTTTGGAAAGATCAGAAAAAACCGATGGTGGCTCTTGCACCTATGGACGGTTATACAGACAGTGCATTTCGATTGATTGTGAGATCTCTTGATCCTCGTATTATTGTATTTACTGAGTTTTTATCAGCGGATGGGATAATGTATGGAGCGAAACCAATTATGAAAGCATTGGAATTTGAAAAAGGTGAATCCCCTCTTGTTGTACAGATATTTGGGAAGGATCCGGAGAATCTGGCGAAAGCTGCCCTTATTTGTCAGGAAAAAGGTGCTGATGCTGTTGATGTGAATATGGGATGCCCAGCAAAAAAAATTGTGAATTCGATGCATGGATCAGCACTTATGAAGGATATTGATCTTGCATGTCGTATTGTTTCTCGCATGAAGGAGATGGTGAAGATACCTGTTTCTGTGAAAACGAGGTTAGGTTGGGATAATAATTCCCTTTTAATACCTTTTGTAAAAAGACTGGAGGAGGCTGGGTTAGATCACATCACCGTCCATGGTCGGACGTACTCGCAGGCATTTAAAGGGGAAGCACATTGGGAGACGATTTATGAGCTCAAAAAAAATGTGGGGATAACTGTTATCGGTAATGGTGATGTGACAAGTGGGGAAGTCGCAATTCAAAAATTGGGGAATTTGGATGGGGTAATGGTAGGTCGTGCTACATTTGGTAATCCCTGGCTTATGAAGGAGGTTGCGTCACATTTGCTGGATGACGGGGTTTATGATTCAGGGTCTCTTTCGTTTGAAGAGAAGCTTCCATTGATAGCATATCATCTCAAAAAATCTGTTGATACAAAAGGATATAGGGGCATTTTAGAAATGAGGAAGCATTTAGCATGCTATATGAAAGGGTATCCTCATGCATCAGAATTCCGATCAAAGTTTGTTCGGATTGAGTCGTATGATGATGGCATGGCGCTTCTTTCAGAGTTTGCCCTACTTCAGAAGGAGCAAAATTGAGAATGCGGATGCGTTATTGATCATGTGAAGTATTATTCCGGGGATAATACTTTTTTGTGAGTATGAAAGTGTTCCAATGACAATACCAATAGTAAAAAGTGGAATGATTACTTGAAATTGAAAATGAGATATTGCGAATATAGCACTTGCTATAGGGATTGCTATGAAAGGTTTACATTTTGATAAAAATGCTTGTTGTATGAACCCCCTGAAGATAATTTCTTCTGAAATTGGAGCAACAATAACTGCAACAATAAAACTAAGTATAATTCCAAAGTTACCGCCTCCTATTTTTTCAGTGATATCAATGCCCTGGCCGGTAAGCCCAGGAATCTGTGTCATACCCAATAAATGTAGGAGGAATACGATTCCGGCAAAGATCGTGATATATATAAAATAGACTCCCAGGGGGAGAATAAACATTTCATAAAATGAAATGAGTTGAATGTGGAGTGCTTTTGTCCACGATGTTTTTATGATTTTTCTGCCAATAATGTACAAAATTACTATTTCTCCAAGCACTTGGAGAAAATAGAATACCACCAGTAGTAATGGGTTGTTTAGTATAGGAAGTGGCATAAAGATCAATCCAAGGATGAGTATATACAATGTAACTAAAGGTATATACATTAGCATGTGTTTGATTTTCCAAGGATTGTTATGCAAGGGATTTTTTGAGAGATGTAATTTCTTGTTCTGACAATGATCGAAGTTCTCCTAGTTTCAATGAGCCAAGTTCAAGTGTTCCAAGTCGAATTCTACGTAAGTATGTTACAGGGTGTCCGATTTTTTCACACATGAGACGAATTTGTCTTTTTTTACCTTCACGGAGGGTTATATTAAATGATGTTCGTTTTGGATCTGATTCGATGAGAACTAATCTGCAAGGAAGAGTTGTATATGGATTCTCATCTACTAGGATTTCCACTCCAGTTTTGAGTTGTTCTATTTCATCCGTGGTGATTTCACCACGAACAATGACCAGGTATTCTTTTTCCTTTTCATACCTTGGATGCATGAGCTTATTGGCTGTTTCACCATCGTCAGTGACGAGTAAAAGACCTTCAGATTCTTTGTCGAGCCTACCGACTATTGTGAGTCTTCTGTCTGATTTTACCTCCTTTGGAAGGAGTGATAGAATTGTTTTACGTTTTTCAGAACCATCAGTAGTTGATAGATATCCGGAGGGTTTGTTGATGAGATAATAAATGTGTTCACTTGGGAGTGTTACTTTTTTATTGTAGACAAAAACTTCATCCTTCTTTGGATCGATTTGTGTGGCTAGATTTGTGATGATTTGGTTATTGACAGAAACTTGTTTTCCTGTAACAAGCGATTCACAGTCTCTGCGTGCTCCTAGACCTGCATGTGCCAGAAATTTTGAAATTCTCATAATGTGGATTATATGAGAATGGTATAGTTGTTTGATTTATTGTAAAGTTATATAAAAAACTAAATATTGACATGTCAAATAATGTTGGTAGTGTTGGTGCAAAGAAAATTTTGTGAGGTAGGTATGGATCCTGAAAAATTAGGAATAAAAACTGAAGAAGAGGTTCAAGATCTTATAAAAGAAATCTCTACTATTAGAGATAATACGAAGGCTCAAGTGAGCATTTATCCTGAGAAACGGATTATCAGAAAGAAAAAAAGAATAGTGTTAATTTAAAAAATTAAACCAAAATGCCCTCTCCTTTTTTTATTATGCCGGGGTTCCACTTTCCCCGGTTTTTTTTATTTGCAGTTTTCACGCACCTTCTGTAGTTTCATTCTATAGAATTTTACATAACACATGTATATCGTACTTGATCTCGAGACAACTGGACTACATCCTGAAAAAGGAGATGTAATTTTGGATATTGCCGCAATCAAAGTATTTGAGGACGGGAGAATTGAAAAATTTCAGACATTTGTGCATCCGGGAGGGCGAGAAGTGCCGGAATTCATTTTATCGCTTACGGGTATTGCGATGGATAATCTCATTAATGCTCCTAAAGAGGCCGAAGCTTTTGCGAAATTTCGTGAATTTATAGGTAACGATCACTTCCCTCTTGTCGGGCATAATGTGCAATTTGATATCAATTTTTTAAAGATTCGTGGTGTGGATCTGTCTAGCTATAAAGTGATAGATACGAATGATCTCTCAACACTTTTTATTCCAGAAGCGCCCTCACATAGTCTTGAGGTACTGGGAATTGGTTTTGAAATAGCACATAAGGAAAAACATACGGCTATGGGCGATGTGCTCGCGACGGATGAGCTTTTACGTATTTTAAAGAAAAGATATATTGAGCAATATATGGATTCATTTTCATTGCCTCTTACTAAGATTCGGGAGAAATTTCCAGCTTGGGACGGGTTGCTTTTTTTTGATCTCAATATCCCGGATCCGGTTGGCAAGCATACATTTCATTTGAATGAAAGTGTTATTCATGATGATATGAGGTCTTTTCAAGCTACTGCACATGGTGGGCTGGAACATGTCGAAGATAATGCGTTGTATATTTTGCCAAATATTTTGAAACGAGAAGAACTTTTGCGAGCTGTGTCAGTTGCACATAATGCTGTACTTGTACTTCCATATTCAAATATTGATCTTTATAAGGATGATCACAGTGCGTTCATTTTTGATCATCCAAAAAATATCCTCAGCAATAATGCGATTTTGGCTGCATTTGAGTTTGCAACTGAAAGTGAATTATTATTTTATCTGAGATATTTTTCACTTCTGCCACACGATGAATTTATTCATATAGCACGTTTTACGCTCACTCATAGTGAAAGAAAATATATTTCTAAATTTTCACTTGAGCTTGGTGATGATGATCAAAAAGAAAATTTTTGTACATTTTTATCAAAACAAAAATCGGTAATTACTAATCATAAAGAGTATTTCTACGGTGATTTTCATGAAAGATTTTCTAATAAAAAAGTATTTATTGATGAATATTCCCTATTGGAACATTATCTTTTTGCGATGTCGCGCAAAAGTATCAGCTTTGATTATCTCTCTCAGATTTTAGGAGAGTTGAAGGATATACTTCCAAAGGATGTGGTGAAAACTTTTGAGAATGAATTTTTTAGCTTGGAAAATATCGCCAGATACTTTTTCTCAAATACAATCAAAGCCATGGGAGGCAATCCATCGGCCGATAAAGCTATATTTCATGAGCCAATTCGTACATTTATCAACAGTTTTTTCAAAGGGTTATCAATCATATTTGAGGCAATTCCTGAGCAAGATGGCGGTAGAAAAACTATAACATATATGAGGACATTGTTGATTGATCTTTTTGAGCATGAGGAAGACGGATTTCATTATTATTTTTACAATAGTCCGCAGATGGGGCTTTCTTTTATTAAAGAAGTTGTTTCGATGGAGCCTTATATAGCTAAATTAGATGAAAAAAATGTTTCGTATTTTGATACAAAGCATTTAGAAAAATTTCCGTATATGTTTGAGATCTCGGAGATAATAGAACCCATCCCAAGAACGTGGAGTGAAAAAATTAGAATATCAGAAGTGAATCAACATATTCATGGAGAACAAGATGACGTTGCACTTGTGACCAGTACCATCAGTCGTAATGAGAAAACATTAGTAGTTGGTGGTGCCGGGATGAAACTCGAAAAGGTGTTTGACTATTATTTTAATGCATACTCTCATGAGGGTTTTTATACTGCATTTCCAGGGAAATCGGGAGGAAGATCAAAAGTTGTGTATAGGTTTGAAACAGAAAAAAATGCGTTGCTCCTCTATCAATGGAAAGATGTACCAAGTTTAGAGATTCATTCATTAGATAAGTTGATGATTTTGCATATACCTTTTACTGTGCTTGCAGGGAAATATTTCCAAGAGAAATATGCAAATCAGAGTTTTATGAAACTCACTGTCCCGCTTGCTAGTAAGCAGATGAATGATTTGTTCGATCGATTATTGCGATACCAATTTGATCGTGGAATTGAGGTGCTGCTTTTAGATCAGAGATTGTATCAGAAAACATACGGTGCTGATATCATACAGGGTCTAAAATAAAAAAATCCCACGAAGTTTAAATTTCGTGGGATTTTTTTATTTATACTATTTCTTCTATTATTATTTCTTCTTAGCCGGTGCTTTTGCTTTTGTCTCCTTCTCCTCTTTTGGAGCTTTCTCTTTCTTTTCTTTTTTCACTTCCTCTTTTGGCTCCTCTGATTCTTCAGTTTTTTCTGTCTTTTCTTTCTTTTCTACTTTCTCACTCTTCTCTTTTTTCTCTTCTTTCTTCACTTCCATTCCCTCCGGAATCGGGAGTAATTCTTTAATAGAAAGTCCAATTCGGTGTCCCTCAAGATCGAGAGTGATAATCTTGGCTTTTACTTTTTGTCCGACTCTAATGTGATCGTGAGCATCGACAATATCTCCATGAGCAACTTCAGATAAATGGATGAGACCATTGATATCTGACTCAACATGCATAAATGCACCAAAGTCTGTAATACGTGTGATTGGTCCCTCGATAACATCTCCTTCTTTATATTTTTCAGCAATTCGTACCCATGGATCATCCTTGAGTCTCTTCATAGAAAGTGAAATTTTTCCATTGTCTACTCCTATAACTAAAACCTCTACCTCGTCTCCGACTTTTCCGTATTTACCAGGCATTGCAACGTGTCCCCATGCAATTTCAGAGATATGCACAAGTCCTTCGAGACCATTGAAGGTAACGAAAATACCATAGGAAACAATTCCCGAAATAACACCTTTGACCTTGTCTCCCGGTTTGAGTCCGGAGAGTGCTTTATTGACATCTTCTTCAAGAGCGGCTCTTTCAGAAAGAATGAGTTTCTTTCCTTCCTCATCAATATTGATAATACGTACTCTAAAATCTACTGTGAGTAAGTTTGCTAATTTCTCTAAGATTTTTTCTGAGTTTGCTCCTTCTACACGCGGGTAATGAAGCGGTGCTAATTGAGAAACTGGAATGAAGGCTTTAATACCATCCATATCAAGTAAAAGTCCTCCTTTGTTGGCTTCAGTAGCACGTACAGTGAGGATTTCTTTTGAAGCGAAAAGTTCTTTAAATCGATCCCAAGCCCGAAGTTGAGATGCTTTACGAAGAGACAGTACAATCAGTCCATCAGGATTTTCATCCGAGATGACCACTGCTGTACATATATCCCCTGTTCCTATTTTATCTTTACTGTTACTAGAATCATTCATATCGCGTCCGGCAATAATACCGGTAGCTACGCCGTTGAGGTCGATAAGGATCATTCCTTTATCTTTGTGAATAACCTCTCCCTCAACAAGGCTTCCTAACTCAAAACGACCAATACTCATATCGGTCTTTTGTAAGACTTGGTCCATTACATTAGCCATAAAAGTGTTTGCAGTGTTTAAAAATTATATTCTTATTTGAATTACACCGCGTTACAAAAAGTCAAATAAGATGTTTTTAATTTACTTGAATTTTTGAGGACTGCAAGCTGATTTTTTTGATTTTATATCTTGCTTTTTTTGATGAGTTTTAGTAGTCTTTTCTGGATTATATTTTGTTACAATTTTATGGCACTCATCGATATTACTTCAAAAGAAGAATTTGAAAAATTGGCAATGGACAAAGAAAATAATAAATTAGTGTTAGTGGATTTTTGGGCAGAATGGTGCGGACCGTGTCGAATGGTAGGGCCACTACTTCACGAGATTGCTGAAAGTGAAAAGTATAAAGATAGTTTAGATATTTTAAAAGTTGATGTAGACGCAGTTCCTGAGCCTGCGGATACGTTTCAAGTACGCGGAATACCGACTATGCTTTTTATAAAAAATGGCGAAGTTGTTGAGACACAGGTTGGGGCTTTACCTAAGGCGAAGATTGAGGAAATAATAGACAAGCATATGTAATTTTTGATTTTTACTATGATGATTGCAGGAGTTGACGAAGCAGGAAGAGGGGCGTGGGCCGGGCCTGTTGTCGCTTCAGCAGTGATTTTTTTGACAAAGAATATTCCGAAAGTAGCGGATTCAAAAATACTTTCTGCAAAAGATAGAGAAAGATTATTTGGAGAGATTATGGAGATGTCATGTGTGGGAGTTGGGATTGTTTCTCATGAAGTGATTGATAGCAAAGGCATTCGGAAAGCTACGCATATGGCTATGCAAAATGCTGTTGATGGTTTGTCTCAGATTCCTGGAAAGTTGTTGATTGATGGGAGAGATAATTTTCAATTTCTTTTGCCACATGAATATTTTGTACGTGGTGATACCTATATTAATGAGATTTCAGCAGCGTCGATTATTGCAAAAGTAACGAGGGATAGATTGATGATTGAGTATGGGGATAAGTTTGAAAATTACGGATTTGCACAGCACAAGGGCTATGGGACTAAAGTGCACCAGACAGCGTTAAAAATGTATGGGCCTTGTGGGATACATAGGAGGAGTTATAGGCCTATTGGGAATTTGTTGCAGTTAGGAATTTTAACTACATAAAAGTATGGAAAGATTTTTTATTGGTATAGTAGGACCATCTGGTTCAGGAAAAAGTACATTATGTGAATTATTAAAAGAGGATTCTGAATTGTTCGAGCATGTGAAGTTGGATAATTATTTTAAACCTATTGAAACTTTTCCGAAAAAATTTGGTTTTCCTAATTGGGAACTACCATCTAATTTAAAATTTGATGAACTTTTTAGGGATTTGAAAAAATTACAGGCTGGAGAAATAGTTGAGACTAGAAGTTTTCCAAAAAAGAAAGGAGATCAAGCAAAGCAAATTATTCTCTATCCAAGGAAGTATATTCTTGTTGAAGGTTTTATGCTGTTTAAAGATCAAGAGATTCGAGATCTTCTTGATGCAAAAATTTATATTGATATGCCGGAGGAAATGATTTTAGAAAGGAGAAAGATGCGGTTTGGACAGGATCATGTGAGTGATTATGACACAAAGGTAGCAATTCCGGAATTTTTGGAATATGGAATAACACAGAAGGAGTTTGCTGATTATATTGTTTCAGCCGATAAATCACAGCAAGAATTGCAAGATGAAGTACTTAATATTATCTCTAATCTGTAAGTAACTCCAACGTTTTCTGATAAATTTCCTGGTGAATATCTTCTTTTGATCGCATATTCGTATTTTCCATGCACTCAATCCTTTCCCAATATGGAAAGGTATCACATGCGAGATTGTACGAAATACTTGCTTGCCGTAGATGTTCAGGATTGGATTCCGCAATGTCTTTTTCCGTACGTTCTTTATTGATGAGGCGCTCTTCGATGAGTTCTAAAGATTTTTCTACAGGAACGTGGAGGAAAAAAACGCGATCAGGCCTAGGTATAGAAAATTCTTCATATTCCAAATGATCGAGCCAGATGAAAAATTCTTTGCGTTCATCGATGGAAGAGAATTTAGCACCTTGGTGGCCGATATTTGAGGATGTGAAACGGTTAGAAACAATGATTTTTCCGTTATCTAAATTTTCTTTCATACCAAATGACGCGTCGAATCGGTCAAGTGCATAGAAATATGAACTTCGATGAGGTGGTTGCTGTGCAAGTGTGCCATATTCCCCCTTCAGCATTTTTGAAACAAAGTATGATGAGGGCTCCTTATATCTAGGAAAATCTTCAACGACAACGGCGTGACCTTCTTTTATGAGGCGATCGATGAGCATAGTAGTTTGGACAGTCTTTCCGGAGCCGTCTGTGCCGTCGATCACGATAAATTTTCCTGGCATGTGGGTAAGTTATGAGGTACGTTTTAAATATATTGGATTTTTGTGTGGGGTGAAGGGGAAAGTTTTTTTAGATATTGAAAGAGCCCTCGACGCGGTGGAAGAGGGCTCTTTGGTGTGGTTTGTATTTTAGGCACGGACTTTTTCGAAGAATGAGTCGATTTCTGTTTTGTAGAAATCCAGAAGTTCTTCTTGAAAATATATTCCTAATATTGAGTTATAAATAATTTCCCATTTTCTTTGAGAAATACTAGTAATACCTAATAGATTCATGATTTTGAGGAAATCACCTTCTTTCTTTTTAAAATCATTAGTATATACTTTCAGAACATCGCTTGTGAGATTTAAATTTTCCAATGGCAAATTGGCAAAAGTAACAAAGTCTAATTCTTCATGAAAATTATTCATAATTGCTTGTAGAATATTATTTTTGTACTCTGCTTGGTCTACCCTTTCAATAAAAGGAGGTGGATCATTTAGTAAATTAGTTAACTCTTGAAGACTCATGGTCTCCCTAGGTATATTTAATAAATTATATGATGCATTAAGACAATAATTCATATTCTTTAAGAAGGGTAACAATTTTTCTAAGGAATAAAAATTTTCTCCAAAATGAGTAAGTAATAATTTTCCAGCTACAATTTCTAACATACTTCTTCTGCCACTATGGTATTCCATTAGTATTCCAAAATTTAAATGTTCCTGTTTTAATGCAAGATACATAATTATGGAGGCAAGTGATTCATTGACAGCATGCATATTCCATAGCTTTTTTAGAACTTTCTTTGTACAGATTTCCCCATTCATATAGATATGTCCTCACATTGTATTTTATTTTAAATCAATATATTACTTTTTATATATTTGTCAAATTTGAGAATTTCTTTTGACAATGAATTACCGAAGAGTATAAATAAATCATTAGAGCTTCGACTTAAGGAGCAACCGAGGTTTCCCATTAGATATGTTCTAGCTAGGCATTGGAATCCGTACGAAAAGGCGGTAATCAATTAAATTGATTACTGACCTTTTTAAATTATAAGTGCAAACCACGTGAGAATTACTGAATTGAAAGTAACTTCAGAGACAGTATCCACATACCTAAGTAATCTTTTGCTGCTAACTACTCTTGCTTGAGCTAGTTTAAGCCGAAATACTTTCTGTTTTACATGTATATTTAGGTGAAATTCATCAAGATGCTTTTTTGTTGTTAAAGGTAGAACTAAAAGTGATGACTTATTATATAATTTAAGAATCAGAACAGGTCGTTCAAATTTTTCGTTTTTACCATCCACCTCTGTTCCAATATTTAGTCCAAGTGAACACCACCAAATCTCTCTTTTTTGAAAACTTAATATTCGGTTCTGAGCTTCAATTTCAGTTTTCTTTTTCATCCAAGTTTCGTAATCCTTCATTGGGATATGTAATAAAATATTCAATGATTGAAGATATTACATATAAAATAATAATCAATAGATAATGGCTATGGATAAAGGTTAGCTGTTGTTAGTTTTTAACAACAATGTGATTTTTGATAAGAATTAAGAGCCGTCTTTCGTGTTGAAAGACGGCTCTTGTATATGGTTTGTGTTTTAGTCTTTAACCCTTTCGAAGAAAGAATCGATTTCTGTTTTGTGAAATGCAGTGAAGTGTTCACTTTCTCGATTGTTGTTACAATTCAACAACACAATCGCATCAGTTAGACTTGTTTTTCGTATGAATAGAGTAAAATATCTACGGATCTACTAATTATGAATTTATGATTACTAAAAAACCTACAAATAAGGAGATAATCAAGATAGCTGCTGATTATTTGTGTCACTTACTTTCAGTATCAAGAAATGAGGTTTCATTAGAGGAACTCTATTTTAAAAATGGTAAGTGGTATGTAACATTGAGTTATTATGAAAAAAGGAGAGATCAGCAAAATATGAATACACTTATCCCAAATATAAGCCCCTATGTTGATTTTATCAAACGCTATAAAGTGGTTGTTCTTAATACATCAGGTGAATTTCAAAAATTAAAAATATATGAGTATGAAGCAGCTTTGCAAAACTAGTATTTTGATAGATACCAAACCACTTTGTTTATTACTAATTGGGTTGGTTGATCAAGAATACATTTGTAAATTTGACCGAACAAAAGAGTTCACAATAAATGATTTTAAGAAACTTACGTCATTTCTAAAGAATTATTCAAGCTTTTCGACGACTCATTATATATTGTGTGAGGCTATGTATTTTACAGCTGAAAATAAAAACTTGAAACCTATATACAAGGATAGAATTTATAAAATTGTTACATCTTTGCTTCATAGATATTCGGATTTTGATCAGACTCCTAACACAGAAATAATATTTGAGAGCAACTGTATAAATATTGTTGGTACAAGTGATTGTAGTCTTCTTGAAGCGAGTAGGAGTAATGATATTCCATTTCTTACTTCAGATTTGGTACTATATAGTCAGGCTTCTAGAAATAAAGTTGATGCTTTTCATTTTTTACCGGTGGTTGGGGTGTGTTGATGTTGAAAGAGCCCTCTTCGCGGAGGAAGAGGGCAAACATTAATGTTTCAAGATAATAGTAGAACACAGTCTACCCTATCCTTATTTGTGTAGCCAATGAGTGATGTTGTAATACTCCCTTCAGCTATTTTTGTTTTATTTTCATAGACTTCACCTAGTATGCAAATACTCCAATCATTGGGATTATTTTTCACATGTGGGCGAAAAATAAAAGTTCTATCTTCGTCAAGGATATGGATATTTATTTCTTGAAGATCGCAGAGCATCCTCACTCCAATACGGTTTAGTCCAAACGAGTATTCTTGTACAAGTGTTGTTTGCATTTTTGATTCCTTTGTTTTTCATATATTTATATATCCAAATCCATTGTCAACAAAATCTCCCCTTCTCCTTGTATTCCCACAATTTTCCTATAAAATTTGGCTACTTTAAAATAACATAATCTTCAATGAAAGAGCAGAATACAAAGCCGAAAATGACAAAGCCCAATAATTGGCTTATGGGATTGATACTATTACTTTTTGCAATCGGAATATTTACTATGGTCAGCCCGTTTGGAGTGACTCCGACTTCTACGGAGGTCACGATTTCTAAATTAGTCACAGATGTGAATGATGGGAAAATTGCAAAAGTATTGATAGACGGTAATAAAGCGATGGCAGAAACGAAAACCGGGGAAAAATTTAAAGCAATAATTCCTGAGGGGACTAGTTTGAAGGATCTTGGATTACTATCCGCAGATCAGAAAACTAATATTGAAATACGTGATAGTACCGGAGATAAAGTGATCGCGAGTTTGATCTGGAATATCGTGCCGTTTCTTTTATTTATGGTACTTTTATTTTTCCTCTTCCGTCAGGCACAAGGTAATGCAAACAATGCACTTTCATTTGGGCAAAGTCGGGCGAAGCTTAATGACAAAAGTAAAAATGTTACAACATTTAAAGACGTTGCAGGTGCGCATGAGGCAAAAGAAGATTTATTGGATATCGTGGATTTCTTAAAAAGTCCAAAAAAATATACAAAAATGGGTGCGAAAATTCCTAAGGGTGTTCTATTGTATGGAGCTCCAGGAACAGGAAAAACTTTGCTTGCGCGTGCAGTTGCAGGTGAAGCGGATGTTCCGTTTTTTACGATTTCCGGTTCTGAGTTTGTGGAAATGTTTGTAGGTGTGGGGGCGTCACGAGTGCGGGATCTTTTTAGAAAAGCAAAAAAGGCTGCTCCGGCTATTGTGTATATAGATGAGATCGATGCCGTGGGTCGGCAGAGGGGATCAGGAATGGGAGGTGGGCATGATGAGCGAGAACAGACGCTCAATCAGATCTTAACAGAAATGGATGGATTTGAAGGAGATACAAATGTGATTATCATGGCATCAACCAATAGGCCGGATGTCTTGGATCCTGCCCTGCTTCGTCCGGGTCGATTTGATCGACGTGTGATGATTGATATGCCAAATGTCATTGAGCGTGAGGAAATTATTGAAGTGCATAGTAGAAATAAGCCTTTGGATAAAAATGTTGATAAAAAATTGATTGCCAAAAAAACCCCGGGGATGACGGGAGCTGATTTGGAAAATCTTTTGAATGAAGCCGCAATACTTACTGCAAAGCGAGATAAGAAAGATATTGGGATGGATGAGATTAATGAGGCAATTGAGAAAGTAAGCTTAGGGCCACAGAAAAGAACGAATCGACTTTCAGAGTATGAAAAAGAGTTGGTGGCATATCACGAGCTTGGACATGCTGTGGTTGGCCTATTACTTCCGCACTGTGATCCGGTGCATAAAATTTCGATTATCTCTCGTGGAATGGCCCTTGGTGTAACGTGGTTTTTACCAAATGCAGATACGAAGTTGACTTCAAAAATTAAATTTCAACAAGAGATTCGAAGTCTTCTTGGAGGGCGAGCTTCTGAGGAATTATTTTATGGTGATGACTGCGTAACGACCGGGGCGTCCAATGATTTGGAAAGAGCATCGAATATAGCACGCGATATGGTGACGCATTATGGTATGGCGTCAGCGATTGGGCATATGGTACTTGAGACCAAAAAGAATGTGTTCTTAGGTAGAGATTTGGGTGAGGAAAAGAATTATTCAGATGAGACCGCGCTATTGGTGGATAAGGAGATTAAGAAAATTATTGATGATGCATATACTGATACAAAAGAGATTTTGAAAAAGCATAAGGAATTGATGAAGAAAATTTGTAAAGATTTGCTCGTGAAAGAAGAAATTTCTGAGGATGAGTTTATTGCATATTTTAAAAAAGACGGGATTGAGATACCAAAGAAGTTAGAGGCTGATGTGGTGAAGGAAAAGGTTTAGTTTATAATGTAAACAAGGTATGTATACACCAGTTAGATGGCAACAGAGGTTTCAAAATTTTGAGAAGGCTTATAATAGATTGGTCACTGCTATTGAGAGATTTAAGCAAAACTCTGAAGATGAGTTGATACTGGAGGGGTTGGTGCAGACGTATGAATTTACCTATGAACTAGCTATAAATACAACGAGAGATTATCTTGTGAATAGTGGACATCCATTGGTTGATGTTGCGAGTCCAAGAGTGACTATTAAACAGGCTTTAACTGATTCTATTATGACTGATGGAACGGTCTGGATGTCTGCTATTGAAGATAGAAATTTGACCTCTCATACGTATGATGAAGAAATAGCGAAAGAGGTTGTGAAGAATATTTGTGAGAAATATTTTTTTATTATTGAAGATCTTTATAAATTTTTCAAAAATAATGAAAGAAGTGAGAAATAAATATGGATTTACTGAGTTTGAAATGAATGAAATGGAAAAGGTGTTTCAAAAGTTCCCTGTTGAAAAGGTGATACTTTTTGGGTCAAGAGCTATGGGGAATTTTAAGCAATTTTCAGATGTAGATATAGCTTTGGTATATGAAAAGGACGATTATAGCATTGTTTCAAAGGTTAAGGGGGAATTGGAAGAAGAAACTCAGCTTCCCTATTTTTTTGATGTATTGGATTTGAAGACTATTTCTTCTGAGGAATTAAAAGAGCATATTAGGGTGAAGGGTGTGGAAATTTGGAAAAGAAATTAATCCATAGTCCTGCCCTTTTTTAGCACCTCACTCCACCATAACAGATCTTCTAAAAGTGTTTTTACCTGCCCATCCATATTATGCTTTGGCATACCACTTTCATCAAACGCTTCCCACACCATTGGGATATGAATAGCAGTGCGGGTCGGCGCCATCTGCAATTCCACAGCTACCTGCCTCAGCTGCTCCACTGCTCTCGCACCACCGGCAATTCCTCCATACCCAACAAACGCTACAGGTTTATGATTCCACTCTTTATAAATGTGATCGAGTGCGTCTTTCACACTCGCAGGATACCCATGATTGTACTCCGGAGTGACAATGATAAATGCATCCCCTTCTTCAATTACTTTCGCCCATTGTTGTGTGGCGGGATCTTCGTATCCTCCCATGGAAGGCGGCTTGGCACTATGAAACTTCGGCAAATCCCAATCTTTTAAATCTAAGACTTCTATTTCAAAATTAGGATTATTTTTTACTACTGGTACAAGCCAGTTTTTGACGAGTTCCCCGTTTCTGTTGTCGCGTATACTTCCGATGATGATTTTGAGTTTGTTCATTGAGAAATTATTATAATATATTTTATCCTTCCAATTCCTTTTTTACTTGTTCTAATGCGGCGATATTAAATGCGTAATTCATGCGTTTTGGACCAAGAATCCCAATGACACCCTCACCAACATTATGAGCTTTGAATTTAGTTACAATGAGACTACAACTTTGAATTTCTTCTATAATGTTTTCTTCACCAATAAAAACTCTCGTTTTTTCATCAAGTGGTAATTCGGTTAACAGTTCGATCAATTTATCTTTATCTTCAAGAATTTTAACAACAGTATATGCCTCAATAGATTGATAAAATTCCGGAGTTTTTAAAATATTGGAAAGACCCAAATAATACGCCTTTCCCAGCTGTGGAATCGTAGCAAACACTACATTTCCGCAGGTACGAGAAAGAAGTGATACTGCATAATAGAGATTATCATCAAGTGCCTGTTTTTTTACAGCATCAACAGCGAGTATTTTTTGTGCGCTTTCCCTCTCTAAATATTCATTCATCATGTCATCAACATACATCCGAAAGCCTTGCGTCGTCGGCATGCGTCCGGCGGACGTGTACGGTTGGTACAAAAGACCCATTTTTTCTAAAGTTGCCATGTCATTTCGAATGGTTGCCGGACTAATATCCATATCAATTTTTTCTAACAAAAATTTAGAACCCACCGGCTCTGCGGAGATAATAAAATTCTCAATAATTGCTTTCAAAATGTGAAATTTTCTTTCCATACTCTTAAAAATAATTTACTAACTTATTGTACTATAAATTTGATCAATGTCATCATTATCTTCCATGATTGCTATGAAATCAGCGACTTTTTGCATATCCTCATCAGATAGCCCTATTGTTGTTATCGGAATATACCCGAGTTCAGCATTAGTTACTTTTACACCATGAATGTTCTCAATATCTTTTTGTACTTTCGCAAGATTGTTTGGTTTTGTATGCACCTGCAATTCATTCTCAGAAAGTACTACCACATTTTCTGCCCCTGCATCTATTAATCCCATTTCCATTTCTTCTACATCCTCCCCTTCTTCAATTTCAATATCGATTATTCCCATTTGTGAAAATAGATATCCGACACTTCCACTTGCACCCATTGTTCCACCAAATTTAGAGAAAGTGTGACGTACATGACTTACAGTTCTATTTGTATTGTCTGTAAGTGCTTTAATCATGAGTGCCACACCACATGGAGCATAACCCTCATACAATATTTCATGGAAATCAGCTTCCGCACCGCTGGCTCCTGATCCTTTTGCTACAGCCTTTTGTATGGAATCTTTCGTCATGTTTGCGGCCTTTGCCTTATCAATGGCGAGGGCAAGGCTTGGATTCATTGTTGGATCGCCACCATTCTTTGCGGCGATTTGTATATTTTTTGCCAGACGTGTAAAAATCGCTCCCCGTTTTTTATCAAGAGCTCCCTTACTTCGTTTGATCTGATGCCATTTGGAATGTCCTGACATAGGTTATAAATAATGAGATAAGTTTTTCTTTTTTACTTCATCGATAAATGTTTTTACATTTGGTGCCTTATCTCGAGGAATTATGAGTAAGGCATCTTCTGTATCTACTACAACTAAATCCTCACATCCGACTACTGCAATGAGTTTTTTCTCTCCTCCATAAATGAGGGATCGTTTTGTATTTTGTGTCATGATATTTCCTTTTTTGACATTTTCATTTTCATCAAAGTATTTTGTTTGTGCGTAGTACAACTCTTCGAAATTTCCTATATCTCGCCACCCGAGGTTATCTGCCGGGATGACGCATATATCTGACATTTTTTCAATGATTCCGTAATCAATAGATATTTTATCAAGCGTTGGATATATCTTTGTTACTTCTAATTGATAATGTCCTTTTCCAATATGTGTGAGAAGTGATTGTAGCTTGGAATATGTATCCGGAAGGTACTTTTCATAAAGTTCAAGAAATCCATTGCGGCTCATAGCAAAGATTCCTAAATTCCATAAATACTCCCACGAATTTGCATATACTTTTGCAGTCTCCAAATCAGGTTTTTCCACGAATTTTTCAACAGAAAAAATTCCATCTGTAATTTCATTGTGAGATAGTTTTATATAGCCATAGCTTGTTGCCGGATATGTGGGACGTACACCGAAAGTCAAAAGTTTATCAGGATATGTTGTACAAAATTTTTCTGCTTCACTTATAAGCCTACTTAATTCCACCTCATTTTCAAAAATATGGTCAGATGGCAGAAATATTATTGGTTCGTTTTCATCTCCACCTTTTGCGGCAATATGCGTAAGTGCTAATCCAATAGCGGCGCTACTGTCCATTTTCATCGGCTCTGCAATAATATTCTCTTCAGGTATTTCAAACAATTGAAATTTTATCTCATCAACAAAATTTTCATTTGTCGAAATAAATACAGAAGAAAGCGGAATGTTTTTTGAAACTCGTAAAATTGTGTCTTGCAGAAGAGAATAATTTTTTATAAGACGATGAAATTGTTTTGGCTTATTCTCTCGAGATAATGGCCAAAGCCGCGTTCCTCCACCTCCGCATAAGATAACTACTTTCATAGTATTCGTAATGATTACGTACAAATACTACCCAACAGATGCTTGCAATGCAATAAAATAAGAGTAGGCTTAAATCATATTATTCGTTTTTATTTGCAGTATGGAAGTTCTACTTTCTATGATAGTTCTGTCACCGTTTTGGATTATTCTTCTGCTTATTATTCTGCCGATTATGGTACGGCAAATAAATCAATACGAACGTGGAGTACTTTTTACCCTGGGGAAATTTACAAAAATTAAACAACCGGGATGGAGATTTGTACTTCCTATTTTCCAAAGTATGGTGAAAATAGATATTCGTATAAAGGCCGTGGATGTGCCAATACAGGATACTATAACAAAAGACAATATCCCAATTAAGATTTCTGCTGTCGTGTATTATAAAGTTGTAGATGTAGCGAAGGCATTAATAGAAGTTGAAAATTACTATAATGCAATTTTGCAGTTAGCTCAAACCTCAATTCGTTCCGGTGCAGGAGGGTATACATTAGATCAACTGTTGTCTAATAGAAAAGCCATTTCGGAGCATCTCCATGAGGAATTGGATAGTGCAACAGAACTTTGGGGAGTAGATGTTTCAAGTGTCGAACTCAAAGATATTGAATTGCCGGAAAGTTTAAAAACGACGATCGCAAAAGTTGCTGAAGCAGAGCGCGAAAAGAAAGCTGTCATTATCAAATCAGAAGGTGATAAGTTATCTGCAATGAATTTGGCAGAAGCTGCTCAAACTTTAACTTCAACTCCAGGTGGTATGCATCTACGTACATTACAGTCACTCAATGAACTAGCGAGTGAACAAGGAAATGCAACTGTATGGTTACTACCGCTTGAGGTGATGGATGCATTTCGGAAGATGGGCGGGAAATAGTAGTTTATACAATAGTTGGCATAAATACATGGGGAAATCTATTACCCCATGTATATCTATGTCCTGTTACTTCATGATCTGATACTTCCCCGCCCAAATGGCAGGCTTTTTTTGTATATTACATTCCTCTGTCAGCTTTGATCTTCTCAGCGACATTCGCAGGAACTTTGTCATAATGACTAAACTCCATGGAGAAACTAGCTCGACCTTGAGAAAGTGAGCGCAAATCAGTTGCGTAACCAAACATTGATGAAAGTGGAACTTTTGCATCAATTGTTTTCGCTGTACTTCGATCACCCATTTTTTCAATCTGTCCCCTTCGTGATGAAAGGTTTCCCATGACATCTCCCATGTATTCTTCGGGAGTCACTACTTCTACCTTCATGATTGGCTCAAGCAGAACCGGATCTGCCATTTTTGCTCCTTTTTGGAAGGCAAGTGAACCGGCAATTTTGAATGAGAATTCTGATGAGTCAACATCATGATATGATCCGTCATACAGCTCTACAGCAAAGTCTACCACTTCGTATCCTGCGATGACACCTCGTGTTAATGCTTCTTTTATTCCTTTATCAACTGCAGGAATAAACTCATTTGGAATTGCACCTCCTTTAATCGCGTTAACAAATTGATATCCTGAACCGGCAGGAAGTGGTTTGAGACGAATAAGAACATGTCCAAATTGACCTCGACCTCCAGTCTGTTTTGAATATTTTTCTTCTGCAGTAACTTCTTTTTGGATAGTTTCTTTATATGCTACTTGCGGCGCACCAACATTAGCCTCTACTTTAAATTCTCTTTTAAGACGATCAACTAAGATATCTAAATGAAGCTCTCCCATACCCGCAATAATCGTCTGGCCTGTTTCTTCATCAGTTCTGATTCTAAATGTAGGATCTTCTTCAGATAGTTTATTGAGAGATAGACCAAGTTTCTCTTGGTCAGCTTTTGTCTTTGGTTCAATGGATAGAGAGATTACCGGCTCAGGGAATTCCATTCTTTCCAAAATAATCTGCTTATCTTCATCACAAAGTGTGTCTCCGGTTCGAGTGTCTTTGAGTCCTACAACTGCACCAATGTGACCCGCCCTGATTTCAGAAATTTCTGTTCTATTATTTGCATGCATCTGCAAAAGTCGTCCGATTCTCTCTTTTGCTCGAGAAATTGGGTTGTATACATATGTTCCTGATTTCAATGTCCCGGAATATACACGTACAAATGTAAGCCTTCCTACAAATGGATCTGTCATGATTTTAAATGCAAGAGCTGCCACAGGCTCATTGTCCTCTGGTTTTCGGTGAAGTTCTGCTTCAGTCTTGGGATCTGTTCCGGTAATGTCAGAAACATCAAGTGGTGATGGTAGATAATCACGAACGCCATCGAGAACCAGTTGCACTCCTTTATTTTGTAAAGCAGTTCCACAATACATCGGGAAGATTTTACTCTCAATCGTCAGTTTTCTTATTCCTCTCTTGATTTCAGCTACTGTTAACTCTTCACCATTGAGATATTTGTCCATTAATTCGTCGTCAGCTTCTGCTGCTTTCTCTACTAGTTTCGCTCGGTATTCCTCCATTTTACCTACCATATCTTCCGGAACAGGTATTTCTATAACAGTTTCTCCGCTTTTACCTTCAAATTTATATGCTTTTTTCTCAACTAGGTCGATAACAGCATAAAACTCACCTTCAGACCCGATCGGCAATTGCACGGGAATGGCGTTTGGATTTAATCTTTCGTGAATTGATTTTAAAGACATATAGAAATCTCCACCAGTTTTATCGATCTTGTTCGCGAAGATAATTCGTGGAACATTATATTTATCTGCTTGTCTCCAAACAGTTTCTGTTTGTGGTTCTGCTCCTTGAGATGAGTCGATCACAGTTACTCCACCATCAAGAACTCGAAGTGAACGCTCTACCTCAACCGTAAAGTCTACGTGACCGGGAGTATCAATAATATTGATAGTAATATCTTTCCATGTACATGTGGTGGCAGCAGAGGTGATGGTAATACCTCGCTCTTGTTCTTGTTCCATCCAGTCCATCGTCGCTTGCCCCTCATGTACCTCTCCTATTTTATAGTTGATACCAGTGTAAAAAAGTACTCGCTCAGTAGTAGTGGTTTTTCCCGCATCAATGTGGGCGATAATTCCTATGTTACGTACTTTGTCCAGTGGTAAACTCATACAATAAAAAATAATATCTAAAAATTACATTCATAGGCAGTATATGGAAGGAGTTTGAGGCGTCAAGATAACTAACAACCTGAATCAGAATCCAAAGCTGTCGGTACTATCTTCTTCAGCCCACACTGCCATACATCCTTCACTTTTGTGATTCCATCTGTACTATCCATCTTGTTTGCTTGCATACTTGTGAGGACTTCATTGTACACTGTTTTGAGTGCAGTTTCATCAGGTATGAAGAGAGATTTCGCATATCCGACGCCGCTTGCAAATGCACCTACTATTTCATCCTTGCTTTGCTCACTTATGAGATTAATTCTCGAAGAGATTTTTTTACTCTGTTTAAATAAATATCGCTGAACATCTTCAGATGCCATGAATTCAACAAATGCCCATGCTTTATCTTTGTTTTTTGAAAGATTTGGTACGGCAAGCGGATAGTAAAATGCCAGAGTAGCTTTTGAATCACCATCTTTTGCCAATTGCGGCACTTCTGTCACTCCAATGTCATCCAAAGAAATTGTTGGAAGACCATCATCAGTATACTGTATGATCAGCCGCTCAATATCTTTAAGCAAATATGGATAGCCAAAAAGCATACCGGTTTCTCCTCGTACAAATGCTCCTAATTCATCATCTTTTTCATACTGTTTGGTTTGATCACGAGACCAAACATACATCTCATCACCGCTTTTTCCAAAAAGGGAATAAAAATCCAATGTATTAATCCCAGGATATGTCTTCTGTCCACTAGATAGAGCTGGTGAGTCGATAGTAACAATACGACCAGTTGGATCATAAAAGTTTACTCCGTTTTGAAGCATAAGAAGGTTGATAATGTCCACTCCTCTTCTAATATTATCCACCCTACCAAGAGCAATGGGAGTTTTCCGGATAATTGTATTCATTGTATTTCGCTTTGTGCCTTTCATTATATCCTCTATAAAGGTATCCCAAGTATTTGAAGGTTTTGCTGAAGAAAGATTTTGAAGAAAGTAGTTTTTATTATAAATTACCCCTAGTGTTTCAACTGAAGTAGGGATTGCAATTACACCCAGGGTTCCTTTTTCATCAGGTACAATGAGATCGTTTGCTGTAAATGGTGCAAATGTATCTTTAAAGGATTTTGGATCTGCGAACTCAAATCCTTTTGGTAGAAATGAAAACTTTGCCCCATGTTTTTTGACCCAACTCGGAGAAATTGCAACAATATCTGGTCCCTTCCCTTCTGCCAGTTCATTTATCAAATCTGTTTCGAGTTCTTGAATATCTTTCTTCTTTGTGTAGGAAATAGATACTCTAGGATCTTTTGCCTCAAATTCTTCAATCACTCCTTTGTATAGATCTTCGTCATCGAAAAGATTCCACATGGTAATGGTGATATCCCGTTTTGGAGCCTTGAATTTGTCACCTACGATGAGGGAAAATACAAATGGTATCAACAGTACGGCGATAATTATCGCACTTATTATTCCGAGACGTTTTGTTGTTCTTTGATCCATGGTATGTGTTTAATTATGAACGTTTCCCTGCTTTTAATCCCTTGAGAAACCACTTTTTCATACATGCGTAATAATAGAGCTTTTTCATATTAGTTAAATGTTTTTCACTTGATCCCTGGGAGAGCTGTTTTAACACATGCAAGATAAGAGGATTGGTGACTGTGCGAAAACATATACGCTTAAAAAAACTTGGAACGGCTTTCATTTTCTTATTGATCTTATTGGCAAGTATCGCCGATTTCCCTATTTGCTTCATCTTTTCAGGTAAATCGTTCTCCGACATTTGATGGATGTGATATGCTTTTGCCTTTGGGTTGTAGAGTATCACTGCGCCTTCCTCATGTTCCAGCCGATATCCAAGTTCGATATCTTCCCAACCGTATTGTTTGAATTTTTCATTAAATTTCTGTTTTTCAAAAAGAGTTCTTTTTAAAGAAATATTTGAGGTATAGAAAAATTTGTATGATGCCAGACGAACACCAAGTTTCGGATCAATAATTTTGGCTTTATCCAGGGAGCCATACTTAAATTGCATCCCGATATCCTCCAAAAATCGCATGTAATTATTGACATCAAGGGACGGATGCCAGGTTGTATTTCCTAAACAAATAAAATTTTCTGTAGTGAAAATATCATGAACCTTCTTATGCTCCTCCAAAAAATTAGGCTCAGGAATTATATCATCTTGGAGAAATTGGATAATATACCCGTCTGATACCTCAAATCCACGATTCCTTGCAATTCCCTGTCCTTCATTTTCCTTCGATATATATGTGAAATTAAGTTTTGCCCTATTTTTATATCTTTCTAAAAAGTCGACTGTGTCATCAGTACTTCCATCATCAACAACG
>CAYGEY010000004.1:23656-32219 GCA_964349065.1 uncultured Candidatus Peribacteria bacterium
ATCCAAAGTTTGTTCCTCAAGTGCCAATAGAACTTGTTCCAGAAGTTCTCTTCGATTAAAACTCGTTACGATGACAGAAAAATAAAACTCGTGTTGCATAAAAAACAATAAAGTATGGGCAAGAGCGATTGTAGTGCTATTCCATTTGATGTAAAGAGTGTATATACTATGGAAGAAAAAAATATATGCATAAATTCTTTTAGAAAGGAACAGTACCCGGCTCTCCTTGGCTCACGTTCATTCGCCAAAAGTCGATTCCCTGGGCACATGTACCTTTCCAAAAGTTACACAAATGTTTTAAACTTTAAAAATCATTTAATCATATTATGGACAAACCAAAATATCATCACAAACCGCGTTTTGAGCGCAAGCCAAAACCAGCCAGAATATTATCTCGCAAGGAAATCTTGGAGTCCCAGAAAAGAATGGCTATGCTCGTTATCGCATTTTTTATTGGATTGCTGATTCTTTCTTTTGCAATGCGTGGAATAGTATTTGATGTTCTGACACTTATTTTATTTGTCTGCGGATTGCTAGGATTTCTTTTTCTGAAATTTACACAATTTTTGCTTTCTCGAGGAGGTGGGATAAAAGATAAATATGTCTCTTTAGCTGATTTACAGAGAACTGATCCATTTGCAGTTGAGGAATATGTGGCAAATCTTTTTAGAAAGATGGGTTTCGATAATGTTCGGATTACGCCACAAATGGGTGACGGCGGGATCGATGTGTTGATGGAAAAAAATAATGTACGATACGGCGTGCAAGTGAAAAGATATGCACAAGATCATTATGTGCAGGTTGAGGAGGTACGCGCCGTCATCGGGAGTCGCGAGCAACTCCATTTGGATAAAGTGATATTTGTGACAACTTCTTCTTATACGCGCTTTGTTTGGGAGAATATACGCAAAGATAATATTTACTTGATAGACGGGAGGGGGCTTGATAATTTAGGTAGTAGCGTGTTCGGAGGGAGGTTTCACGGAGGCGTACTGCCGGGGTGGGAAGGGTTTTTACGTAGTTAATTATTAAGGTATGTTTTTATTGAAAGAGTCAGATCAGGAGAGGAGGAAGATTTTGGAAGGGATTCCCGAGCTTCATCCCGGGATGGGGATTTTTGAGTTTGGGTGGAAGTGTTTGGGGTATTTGAAGAAGTGGATGTTTGCGACGTTTGCGGTGATAGTTTTGGCTGAAATAAGTAATATTTGTTTGACGTATACAGTGAAATTGATTGTAGATACTCTTTCATTATCATCTGGTAGTCCATCAAGTGAGCTTCTCCATACAGTCTTACTTCTTGTTTCACTTAATATTTCTATTGCTTTTCTGGGATATGTAATAATATGGCGGACAAGTGGTTTTCTCGCCTCGCATTATGGTAATGCCCTTTGGTTTCGGAGTGAATATGCTCTGTTTCATTATATTTCCCTACATAATCCAGGTTATTTTTTCAATCATTTTGCCGGATCATTAGCTACAAAAATTAGAAATGTCAGTGACGGATATTTTGACTTGCTCGATGCTATTCATTGGACCCTTATAGGGGTTGTGATTTCTTTCATAGGTACCTCAATACTATTTATATATATACACTGGGTACTAGTTCTCATTGTTATATCTTGGATTATTGCATATACCGGCGTGTATTTTATCTTAGGTAGAAAAAAGAGATTATATAGTAAGAAAAAGGCTGAACAACAATCTATAAAAACAGGTGCATTGGTAGACATTGTGACAAATATGCTTACAGTGACATTATTCTCTCAACGTACTGGCGAGGGAAACAACCTATCAAAAACACTCTATAGTCTTTTTGATATTCTACGAGCCTCATGGAGATATAGCGAGTTCATGAACATACTTTCAAATATGATGACAATTATGGCTATGTCTGCTTTGTTTTTCACTACAATTTGGCTTTGGTATAATAAATTAGCAACGCCAGGAGATTTTATTCTTGTTTTAATTTTAGGACAAAGCATTAATGGAGCTCTGAAAAATGTTGGTAATCTTATGAATCGACTCAATCAGTCTTTAGGAACAATCACTGAAGGTCTTGAAACTCTCCTCGTTCCTCACGGTGTTTTAGATGTTCCCAAATCCAAGCCACTTAAGGTAACCTCTGGAAAAATTGAATTTCAAAATATCTCTTTTGCCTATGAAGGGAGAAAAAATGTCCTTCATGATTTTTATTTAGACATCAAACCAGGAGAAAAAGTCGGACTTGTAGGTAGAAGTGGTGCCGGGAAGACATCTCTTGTTTCTTTGCTTTTACGATTTTATGATGTGGATGGTGGTATCATTTCTATCGACGGTCAGGATCTTTCACAAATTACGCAAGAATCATTACGGTCTAATATTGCTGTGGTTCCACAAGAATCTATGCTTTTTCACCGAAGCATTTTAGAAAACATTCGATATGGAGATGAGAAGGCTAATGATAAACAGGTTCAAGAGGCGGCCAAGCTAGCGCAAGCACATGACTTCATTATGGAGCTTCCGGATGGATATGATACAAAAGTAGGTGAACGAGGAGTAAAGCTATCCGGTGGTCAAAGACAACGAGTTGCGATTGCGAGAGCTATATTAAAAAATGCACCGATTCTTGTTTTGGATGAAGCAACCGCGAGTTTGGATTCTGAGAGTGAGATAGCGATTTCAAAAGCTCTTCATAATTTGGTGAAGGATAAGACGGTGATTGCAATAGCTCATAGACTTTCAACATTGCGAGAAATGACAAGAATCATTGTGATGGATGAGGGGAAAATTATTGAAAGTGGGACGCATGAGAAGTTGCTGAAGAAAGGAGGACTGTACGCAGATTTGTGGAAGGCACAGGCTGGTGGGTTTTTAGCTGGATAAAAAAATGGCAGTACATTTTTGAAGTACTGCCCAGGTGATAATTTTTGTTTCGTGATTAGGTTAGTTTCATAAAATATTCAACTGCCTGATCGATCTCCCCGCGTTCTTCGAGAAGTTCGCGAGCGATGTGTCGTAAACCATGTAATTCATGAGATAATGTAATGGTGAGCCTCCTTGTTATATCCATTTTTCCCTGTGGTTCGCTAAGTACTTCCTTGAGTGATTCAGCGAAACCAGTAATGGCAATTTCAGCGGCATCAGCATTAGAAACATTTTTATCGACTCCAAAGATTAGTAATGTTTCAGGCAATTTCTCAGGATCTGTAGTGTTAAGTTTTTCATGAAGAACTTCTATGAGTTCAGCATTTAATTCGCCTAACTTCTCTACATTCATTTTTAGATTCATTTGACTTGAATAATCATATGCATCGAGTGCTTCAGTAAAGAATTGTTCCTTGTTGATTCCTTCATGATTCACTAAGTCTACAAGAGTGGCTTCCCAAATTTCAGCATTTTCCTCTACAATATTTGTAATACTGTGAAAAAATGTTTTCAATGCATTGGTGACTTTCTCTTCTACTTCGTCTTGGCGTATTAGTGCATATGCTATGGTTTTTCTTACAGGCTCATCCTTTTCAGCATTGAGTAGTTCTATCAAAAATGTTGGAATATCTATATTTCTCCTTCGTGAAAAATTTTCGATTGCCGCCATTTTGATGTTAATATCTACACCAAACTTCGCAAGATACTTGAGTGTCTCGACTTTTATTGCAGAATCAAAAGACAATGAGTGGAGCATTACATTTATTAAATGATGCCATTCACTATTTTGTCTAAAAACTGGGTAAAAGTCTGAGATTAAAACATCAAGGTGTTTGGTATTGCTAGTGTAGAGTAGAAATTCTGCTACAGTCTCTATGAGTAGATCTTCCTCAAGAATTAACTCAATAAAATGTTTAATGTCGACTTTGTTATATTCGCAATCAAACATTTGTTGCTGACAATGATCAATAAGTGCTTCATTATCAAGAACTAAGGCAGCTTTTATTTTACTAATCCAACTAGAGTAGTTTATTTTTTCTATTTGTTTGCACATGATGTACTCCTTTTTTGAGATTATGTTTTATCTGACAAAATTGTCAAATAGAATAATAGAAAATTATGAAAGACTCTGATTAAGTTGAGTAATTATGTACTTGGTGGGCGATGAAGGATTCGAACCTACGACCCTCTCGGTGTAAACGAGATGCTCTAGCCAACTGAGCTAATCGCCCCCTTATGGAGACAAAGGGATTTTACTTATGGTTCTCATTTGGCGCAAGTTTTTTTCAAAAACGGGAAATTTGTGGTATAATTTATCTGTAATTTTAACATAACACTATGACAGTACGAGTGGCGATAAACGGTTTTGGGCGCATTGGTAGGGCTGCCGCGAAGATCATGATGGAGAGGAATAATATGGAGCTAGTTGCTGTGAATGATCTGACAGATAGTACAACTCTCGCACATCTATTAAAGTATGATTCGTTTTTTGGTGTATATGGTAAGGAGGTTTCTCATACTGAAGACTCGATTGTCGTAGATAATAAAAAAATAGTACTATTCAAAGAAAAAGATCCTTCCCTGCTTCCTTGGGGCAAACTGAATATTGATGTAGTTCTTGAATGTACCGGCAAATTTACCAAATCTGAAGAGGCCAAAGCGCATATTAAAGCTGGTGCAAAGAAGGTTATTATCTCAGCTCCAGCAAAGGATGATGCACATACTTACGCTATGGGAGTAAATAATAAAGAATACAAAGGAGAGGAAATAATTTCTAATGCGAGTTGTACTACCAATTGTATGGCCCCGATTACAAAAGTAATTGAAGATATATACGGCATCACGAATGCGATGATGACGACAACGCATTCGTATACTTCCAGTCAAAATATTGTTGATGGCCCAAACAAAGATCTTCGTCGTGCGCGAACTGCGGGACTTTCGATGATTCCTACAACCACCGGTGCGGCGACGGCTGTAGCAAAAGTGATCCCGGTACTTGAGGGGAAAATGACTGGTATGTCTATCCGTGTGCCGACTGCAAATGTGTCACTACTGGATGTGACATTTCTTTTGAAAAAATCACCTTCCTCTTTGGATGAAGTGAAGAAATTGTTTAAAGATATGGAGTTGACTACCATGAAAGGTATTATTGAAACCACTGAAATCCCGCTTGTTTCCATTGATTTTAAAGCAAATAGCCATTCGGCAATTGTTGATTTGCCGTTGATGCAATTATCAGGAAATATGTTAAAAATATTTGCCTGGTATGATAACGAATGGGGATATTCCACAAGATTGGTAGATATGGCGGAATTTATTGGAACAAAGTAGTTTTTTTTATTCAATAACATTGCTATAATCTGTATATAATGTTATTATATACAGATGAATTTTTACTATTACAATGGCAAACATCTCACAAATACGCAATAAAGACACTCTCGACCTGGCACATAAAAATCTTTTAGCAGATTTGGCTGAAAAGTTTTTACAAGAAGCACATGAGGAAACTCAGAAAAATCGTATGCAGAACGCATCAAAAAACCTTATTGCTCGCGCCGCAAACAATGTCACGAGAAGTGTTACAACCTCCCTGTCAAAAGCGAAAAGAGCTTTGGCAAAGGGAGAGATAAACAAATTATTAAATAAAACTGCACCAAAAGAACAGTTGGATGCATTTGATAGATATGTAGCAGAGCGAATAAGTGAGGTAGACGGCACACTTCGCGAAATGGCAGATCCGGCAAACGCTACAAAGATGGCGACATTGAGTGGTTTTTCAAATACTTTTTCAGGATTTTCTCCAAAAGAATCTCAGAAAATTCAGGATACTCTTCGTAGTGAGTATGATAAAAATATGACACCATCCATTCGAAATACTGTTATGAATGAAACGGCAAAACTCGAAGGATTTTTAGCATATATTGATGAAAATGCCATAAATGGAAATTTATTTTATAAAGAGTTTGAAAAGAAAGTTAAAGATAAAGTGAAACATGGTAAAACTGGTTATAGAGATGCTGTCATCTTGGGGCAAGGGTATGCCAAAGTTGCGACGAGTATGGGGCCAATGTCCAATCTCAAGGATCTTACATCAAATCTTCATGATGTTATTCGGTATTTTGATATTTCAGCTAACGATATTCAGAAACTCTACTTCGAAGCAAAATACAAAGTGCCTCGCGATCATGTAGAATCCATCCTGGAAGAAAAATTAATCATTGGCCAAAAAGAGGCGAAATACATGGCAGCTACTTCACTACTTGAAGGAGATTTATCACAAGTGAAACAAGTCAGTACAAAGCACGGGACAAAATATCAGGTACAGAGAAATTGGAAAAAAATAGGAACTAGTGTCGGAAAAACAGCAATGAAGACTGCGCTCTATGGTACAGTCGGGTTTGTTGCAAAAACCAGTCTCTCTTGGGGATACCCAATTGCAACAGCATTTGCTTCTACTGCAGGACTTCAGATCGTTGATGGATTTATTAAAAAGGGAGACAACGCTGAGTATATCATCATGTGTGTGAAAGAATTAACATCAAAGATACAACCCGAGACAACTTTAGGCATTGATGTTACGTATAATAACAACCTTAAAAAACTTAAGTCTGCGCTTGATGGAGGTACCCTTGTATCAAAACCAGGTATTTTAATGGATGTTATTCGTGACTATCCGAAAGATCATCTGGAAGATCTCTATACACTTTCAAAAGTGTCTGAAGAAATTATGAAAGTTATGAAAAAGAAGAAAACGCAGGCAACAACAATGTTTATGTTTGTACAAAATCTCAAATCAACAATTGATGATAAAATAGGAAAAAATGAAATAGATGACGTAAAGAAGAAATTAAAAGCAGAATCCTTAAAAACCGGCTTCAGTGATGCTGATATGAATCAAAAAATATTTGAATTTTCTTTGGCAAAAAAATCTGAACTTGCTACAAAAGCGCTTGGGAACAGCAGTGATGTCTATGCAAAAACAGGTCGGAAAGTATTTCTTGAAACTGCGCTTGATAAGAAGAAAATTGCTATGAGGCTTGGTGCGAATTTGGGTATAGCTGGAACAACAAAACTGTTTTCGGGTGCATATAGCTCCCTTATTGGTACTACACCTAATACAGGAGTGATTCATACGGTTTCAAAAACTGGTCGAGGGATCATGGAGATGCCGGGACAAGCAATGCATAGTGTCTCTTCAAGTGTTTCCAATATGTATCATGGTGCTACAAATGCAATCGGCAATATGTATGACTCTGCAGGAAACTTTATTGGAAAAGGCGGAAGTCATATATTTCCGAGTTATATGAATATGAACCCTGTTGAGTATGCCAATTTGCATGCGCCGAGTTTTCTTTCCGGTACAGCTGCCAATGTCACAAATGGTACATTGAATTTTATCGGAAATTTTGGAGACTTCGAAATGAATACTGAAAAATGGTGGGCAGGCGATGTGTTATGGGGATCAGTAGTGAAAATGGATCAGATGACAGGTTTATCACACAGTATGCAAAGCATTTTTGGTACTACCATGGAAAAAGGCGGAGATGCCATGAGATGGCTGTACCAGGAAATTTATGAAGACAAACTTGAGCCAGTCATGCCGGAAGTTATTGAACTTGCGACAAAGATAGGGCTGGTTATGGGAGTTGTGGGAGGAACACATCGATATTTGCTAAATAAAAACAATCCGATTAAAGATATATATGGTTTAACTGCAGGAGGCGCTAAAAAACTTGCAGGACTTTTGGGTCAGGCTGGGAACTTAATGAAAAAAACCGGTGGCAAATTAACAAGCCCCGGTATGAGAAAAGTTGGAACATGGGCTCTCATAGCAGGAACACTTCCACTGTATGTACAATTAAAGGGATTGCAACTTGGAGGAAAAGGTTTGAAAAAAGTAGTAGTTGGTGGTGGCGGTTTAGCCGGATCTGCGTTTTCAAAAATTAAGAATTCTGTTACCGGAAGATCAAGACAGAATGCTGAGATGTTAAAATCACAGCAGGCACAGATAGTTGCTGAGCATCGAGCACTACTTGATGAAATGGTCGATACGAAGAAGGAATTGGAGCAAAAAACAGATATAATAAATAAAAATGATGAAGATGCGAAAAAAAATAGTGAGCTAATAAAAGAATTAAATGAACGTATCAAAAAAATGGAAGATGCTGAAAAAGCCAGGGTTGCAGCTGCTGCGGCAACGACTACAACACCTCCAACACCAACTCCCTAAATAAAACTCTTACGGAAAAATTGTACCTTGCTATAATATAAAAAATTACATTTACACATAATACCGAACCAATGAATACAACACTTACAGATATTGTTTTAGTAGAAATCCTTGATCGTCTGAATCTCGCAGACATTCCGGAATCAAAAAAAGATGAATATCGGAAAAAACTTGATCCAATAATTGAGCACAGAATTGGTGCTGTACTTATTACTTCAATGTCTCCTGAGCAACGTTCAATGTTTGAAGTGAATGATAAAACAAATACATTTACACAAGATATGCTGGAAATTCTCTTAACAGATCCTGCAATTGAGGATAAAGTCGGAGAGGAACTTGTAAAAATTATTGATGAATATTCAGAAATCCTTTCATAAAATATATGTCTGAGAAAACAGAAGTAGCCAAAATTTCAGCAGAAGT
>CAYGEY010000004.1:32229-46525 GCA_964349065.1 uncultured Candidatus Peribacteria bacterium
GAAGTAGCACAAAAAGTTAAAGATATAGAGTCAAAATCTAAAATTATTCTTGATAAAGAGAAAAATCTTTCAGAGAAGAAGACTGCTTTGAAAGAAATATTTAGCATTGGTTTCGAAAAAAAATTGGTGGCTTATAAGAACGGGAATTATATTGAATTCCCTCCTCTTGCAAATGGGCTTCCTGACAACGCAAAACCTGAAGATAAGATAAATCAAAAGGCTCTTATTGATGCGCTCAATGGCAATATACAAAAAATGTACAAAGAGACTGCGGGGGATAAATTGCACTACACAGAAAATAAAAAAGATGTAACTGTGCCGTTTGGAGAAACAATCAGAACCGCACACTTGGATGCCGTAGCAGAGAGGGTGAGTACAACGCCTCAAAGTGAATTAAAAACTGATGCAGAAAATATTCGCAGTAAAAATGGAGGCAAGGAAATAAAATCAGATGATGTTTTGGCAAATCCGCCGGACTTTTTATCGAAGTTATTAAAGAATCAGGATAAGGCAAGTTTGAACGCTGATCAGAAGAAGGCATTAGAGGCGATTTCAAAGACGTTGAATGCGCAGATTGATAGTACACAAAAAACACAGGCCACATCTGACGTTTTGGGAATTGCTTCTTCACTCAGTGTTGATGTTTCAAAAGAGCATACTGCTTCAACACCTGAAAAAGCATTAAATACCGGGAAGGATGTTTATGGTGGAGCGAAAGATATTATTGGTAGCTCAATTGAACGAATGAAGAATCCGTTTCGTGCAATTGATAATCCTTTCACAGCTCTCTGCGCTTTGGCAGGAGTCATATTTGCAGTGAAAAAGTTTGGATTTTTTAAAACACTTGGTACCCTGGCCGCGGCTCAATTGGGTACAAAGTTTTTTTTAGGAAAAGATTTAACTCAGTTCTTACCTGAAAGTTTAACATGGTTAAAAGATAAGTTTAGTGGCATGACTAATCAGGGAGAGGTGATTATGCAGTCCGTAGCCGCTGAACATAACAATGATTATGTAGCTCAGAGTGAGATAATAGATGCAAGGAATTTAGCGAAAAGCTCAAAAACAAATGAACAGGCGATGATGACTGAGAGTAAGGATTTGTCTGCAGCGTTTGCTTTAGGTGATCTCCCAATGAAAAACGTTCTAACTTCGGGTAATCCACTCACGAACATTGATGACAAAGCATTACGTGTAAAATTTTTCTCAGAAAAGGATTCTCTTGAAAGAGTCTACGATAAGGAAAAAAGTGATTATAAAGTGCTTGAAAAAAACGGCCACACAAGTGAGAAAATGGGGAAATATATGCGTGATTTATTTCTCAAGGTTTATACGGATAACAGTAAACGTGTTGATGCATACATTGATTATTCTAAAGCATCAAAAGGATGGAAACTCACAAGTGATGTAAATAACGATGATTACAAAGTGTGGAAGGCAGTGCAATACATGAAATCCACATATGAGAAAAAAGATGCAGTTTCTAAGATTTCCGGCGTTACATCTGATGCATCAAAATTATTAGATATCAGTTCTGCAACAATTGTAGATATGGTCGTGGCTCTTCAAGCACGTGAGCCCAAAACTGTAGCTCTCCAGAATGCTCTCATTGATGAGGAGAATAAGATCATTACGGATCCTAAGAGGAAAATTGAAAAGTTAGCTGAAAAGAAATAAAAGAAAGACGCCCTTTCGAGCGCCTATTTGCATAAATGCAAGATGAATGACATAAGAACAAGAATGACAATCCTGTAGACAGTGTTGACTCTCATGTTCTTCCTCCTTTCAATATTTATTTGCACACATTTTTAAGGCAGGTATATTAAATGTGCAAGAGTTCTTTACGAAAATTATGCATTTGTCACTTTACAGAAAATACAGGCCGCGTCAATTTGATGAAATTTCCGGTGAAGAGCATGTAAAAAATACACTCAAAAGTGCAGTAAAGCATGAGAAGATATCCCATGCTTATTTATTTGCCGGCCCGAGAGGCACCGGTAAAACTTCCACAGCCCGCATTCTTGCAAAAGCAATCATTTGTGAACAACGTTTGCCGGATGGAAATCCTTGTAGTATTTGTGAACCATGCCTTGCTGTGAGTGAGGGATCGTTTATAGATGTCATTGAGATCGATGCTGCTTCTCACAGAGGTATTGATGAAATACGATCACTTGTTGAAACTGTTTCTTTCCACCCAACGCAGTCCAAAAAGAAAGTGTACATTATAGATGAGGTACATATGCTGAGCAAAGATGCAAGTAATGCTCTGCTGAAAACTATCGAAGAACCACCCGCATTTGTGCATTTCATATTGGCTACAACTGAGGCACACAAGATCTTACCGACGATTATTTCCCGGTGTCAATTTTTTGTTTTTTCTCCACTTGCTGAGAATGAAATATTTGAAAGATTGGATTTTGTAGCAAAAGAAGAAAAAAGAGAAGTTCCACAAGCCATATTAGAAACGATTTCACGTGAATCACGTGGCGGAATGCGGGATGCATTAACATCTTTGGAGCGTATTTTATCTCTGGAAGTAGTGAATGAGATATCTGCTCTTCAAATTTTGGGTTTTGAAGAATCACATGAATATGAAGCTATGCTAGATGATATTATTCAAAAAAATATTTCCGGTATTGAAGAAAAGATTGAACAATTTGAGAAGAGCGGGAAAAATCCTGCAAGTATTATTAAAAACTTTCTGAGTTTTGTTCACAGAAAATTCGCTGTGAGCTTACAGAAAAATGATAAACAAATGCTTGATACTTATGCAAATATACTTGAGATACTTCGGGAAACTTTATCAGAACTGAAATATGCGGATATTCCCTACCTCCCACTTCGACTTGGAATTTATAGACTTGTGTCAGATACCAGTGTCCCGACTGAGAAACCAAGTATGTTACTCCCAGAGAAAAAACTTATAGCTAAAGCAATGCCTGAAATTCGTGAACGCCCGGTGGTACCTTCTCCACTGAAAATACTAAAAGAAAAAGTAAAAGAAGAAGTCATTCAAACAAAAGAGTCAGAGCCTGAACCGAAAGAATCTTCGTTGGAGGATATCGCACGTTTATTTGGGGGAACTATTCAATAATATGAAAAAAATTAAAATAGTATATTTTGGTACTCCGCAGTTTGCAGTGCCTCCATTGGCTACATTATCGAATGATAGCCGTTTTGAAGTAGTTCTTGTTGTGACCACACCGGACGTATATATAGGCAGAAAACAAGAAATAGCAGAGTCTCCGGTGGCATTAATGGCAAGTAAGCTTGGGATCCCTGTATTAAAACCTGAATCACTCCGAAATGATGAGGTGATTTCCATTTTTAAGAAACACGAGGCGGATTATTTTGTGGTACTTGCATACGGAAAAATTTTTCCAAAAAATATTTTAGAAATTCCAAAAATTGCTTGTGTGAATGTACATGGTTCCATACTACCTCACTACAGAGGGGCTTCTCCTGTACAATCTGCGTTGATGTCGGGTGAGTCTGAGACTGGAATTACAATCATGCTCATGGATGAAAAGATGGATGAAGGTGATATTTTAGAAATCCATAGAGCTCCTATAACCACATATGAAACTACTGAAGAATTGATGTCCACTTTATCTCAACTATCCTCAAAGTATTTACCGGATGCATTAATACAATTTGCTGATGGCTCAATCACTCCGATAGCCCAAGATCATACCATGGCGACCTATACAAAAAAACTATTGAAGGAAGATGGATATTTCAATCCCCTCTTTACAGATGCCGAGCATATTCTCTGGAAATGGAAAGGGGTCACTCCCTGGCCGTCACTCTATACCTTTGTTGACTCTAGGAGATTGAAAATATTAAAAATTCTTCTTTCTGAGAAAATCATTGGTCCCGGAATTTTTGAAATAGAAAAAGACAGACTTTTTTTAGGAACGAAAAAGGGAAGTCTTGAAATACTTTTTTTACAAATAGAAGGGAAGAAGGTCACATCAACAGCAGAGTATATTTCCGGACTTCAGGGGAAAGTACCAACTTTTACTCTGCCTCAATAATTATCCCCGGATATTTCTTTAATAATCTTCGAAGCCATGTTCGTTGTCTTTTTGCATATGATCTGGCTTCCTGCTGTGTTTTCTTTATTGCCTCCTCTATACTTATTTGACCATCAATATACTGCATAGACTCCCTATATCCAATTGATGTCATAGCTTCGAGTTCTTTCGTAAAACCATTTTTAAGAAGCTCTTTTGTTTCATCAATAATTGATGGGGTCTTAGTAAACATTGCTCTATGTCGTTGATCAATTTTTTCATTTAATATATTTTTATCCCCATTGATAACTACTAAAAGTAGTTTCCAAGGTGACATTTCCGGTTTTTCTTCTACTCCTTTAAATGAAAAATTAAAAATGATGCTATCCAAATATAGACCTGTTCCCCCTACGATAATCGGAACATGTTTTCTTTGTATAATCTCATTAATTTTCTGATACGCCAGTTCCTTGTATATGGATGCATTCAACGATTTTTTAGGTGGAATTATTCCAATTAAATGATGGGGGATACGATTCATTTCTTTCTCTTGGATTGCTCCCGTGCCAATAACCATACCTTGGTAAATCTGTCTGGAGTCTGCCCCGATGACTTCTCCATTGATTTCCTGTGCAAGTTCTACAGCAAGAGCTGATTTTCCTGAAGCCGTTTGACCTCCAATAACTATGCCATCGTAGTGGCTTTCGGTGAAAGCTTTGGTAATTAAGTTCAGGTTATGCATATCTAAATGATTATAGGACTAGGACCAGACTTCCCTTTTTACTTCTTCACTAGAGTACATACGGTTTCAATATGATATGTTTGAGGAAACATATCTACTCCGATGATACGTTCTACCTTATACCACTTTGTTAGGTAAGCCAAATCCCTTGCAAGCGTTGTGGGATTACATGAAACATAAATTAGTTTCTCACTCCCAAATTTTGGAAGCATTTCAAGAGCCTTCGGGTGCATTCCGGCACGTGGGGGATCGATGACCACGACATTAGGTCGCTCAAAAATAAGAGGGAAGGCATCTTTCTCTACTTTTCCGCAATAAAACTCTATATTCATAATGTTATTTAAAACCGCATTGGTCCTTGCATCCTCAACAGCACCCTTGTTTTCTTCTACAGAAAATATCTTTTTTGCCGACTTTGCAAGATACATACCAATTGTTCCGGTACCCGCATAAAGGTCAATCACCACTTCACCACCTTTGAGGTCACACTGTTTTTTTACAACATCATATAAAACCTCAGCCCCTTTTGTATTTGTCTGAAAAAATGAATACGGAGAAATCTTGAATAAAAAATCACCCACCTTATCAAAAATATATTCTCGCCCGTACAAAAGCTTTGGCGTCCCTTGAACAATATCAGAAATAGAATCGTTTTGTGTCCATAGTATGCTTTCCATTTTTACATCATCATTCTCTAAAAGTAACAAATTGTCCACAAGTGGTTTCCAAAACTCCTCTGAGTAATCTTCAGTTGAAGCAGTTATGATATGGAGCATGAATTCTCCGGTATTGATGCCATGCCGAAGAACAATATGTCTCATGAAACCGGTATGATCATGGACGTTATAAGGTGGTAATTTTTTCTGTTTCACAAAATCTTTGAGACATTTGAGAATGTCATCAAAAACAGGAGTGACTAATTTGCATGTATCAATATCCACTATTTTATAAAAGCTTCCTCGACCATGATAACCAACATATGTACCCTCCACAGACTCCGGTAGGTTTTGCATTTGATCCTGCGCTAGATACCTTTGATTCCCGAAGGAAAGTTCAATTTTATTCCGATAGTTATACTGCTCCGGGCTGGGGAACATTTCAATTTCAGGAAGATCCTTTTGATTTCCTATATGTTCTAAACTCTCTGTGATAAATCCCTTTTTATATTCTAATTGTGTTTCATACGGGATATTTTGCCACATACATCCCCCGCAAACTCCAAATGAAGGGCAGGGAGCTTGGATTTTTTTTGCTGTCGTTGAAACAATTTCAAGTTTCTTTGCTTCAATATATGTTTTCCTATTCTTTATTATACGTATTTGTACGGTATCTCCAGGGACAGTATCAGGAACAAACGTAACAATTTTACGCTTGTCGGGCTGCTCAATATAGCCTATACCAATACCCTTATATGCAATCTTCTCAATCAAGATTGTTGTAATTTCTCCTTTTTTCATTTCTGATATTTGTCGAATATATGCAGGGATATTGGCGCAAAATAGAAAAATATCAAGTTTATTGAACTTTATTGTGAAATTGATATCCATTTTCACATTTCTCGTATCCTGCTGTGCTCATAAGGAAGTGTATCCCTATGTAACAGATGGTATCAAGTTCTGATGCGTCATTACCATCAGCAAAAGGTTTATATATGTATAAGTCACTCGACATTTCATTTGCCAATGCCGGGATATAATTATATTCTTGTAGATACTCTTCTTGAAATCTTATTATCTGTTCTTCACTTGCCTTCATATATCCTTTACTATTCAGGATTTGATCAATTTGTTCAACACTCATTATTGCATCAGTCATAGAAAATACATTTCTGAGAACATATGCATAACAATCATACGCTTGTTCGCCCCTCATTGCCTCAACATGATCAAGCAATAATTGGATATAGCTCATACGAGGCGTTTGATCTATTGGTAAAGAATTTTCAAAAAGGGGAACCATAACTGAATTCGTTTCTGGAGACATATTCTCAAACATACCTAACTTGTCACCAAGTTTAGGATGAACATCTTTCTTAAAGTGAATGCAAAGTAGTGTGTAGTAATAAATGATGCTATTTAGTTTGTAGCTTTGATCAGAATGAGATTTCTCTATTTTTGAATACATAAGATCAAGAAAATTTTGCAATAGTACAAATTCTTTATCATTCTCCTGATAATTTTTTAGTGAACAGATGATTTTTATTAGTACTTCTTCAATATCTTCCAAAGATACAGCATGGCTGTTGAGAAAAAAATTGCTTGATGCCGATATTGTATTTCCATTTTCATAAAAATTTCTGATTTCTTCCGATAATCTATGGTTCTTAAGATCTGCGAATGACAACTCCTTCCCAAAATCTTTTTGAAAAAATGTTTGAATGGTATTTAGTATAAGATCAATCCCATTTGTAGGATTATTTTTGACATATTCGTCATGAAATTTTTGTAATTTTTCTAATAAGATTCCTCGATCAGTACAAAGATTATCTAAAAGCAGAAGTTTTAGGCTTGAAAAATGATATGAAAAATCACCAAGCTGTTCAGCAATATGTGGATTATTAAATATATGTCCTTTCAGCAGGGTTTTCATACCTCCTTTATATTCTTCGAAACTTAACTCTTTGGTTACTACCTCTTTTGGAACAATAGTACTTGGTGTTGGTATAACCGGATTCAATTCATTCGTTAATGAAGTTAATTCCGAATGCAGTTGTTGGATCTCCTCGGCGAGTAATGAAAGTTGCAATTTTGCATTTTCTCGCTCCTGTGCAATAGCTTGAGTTTTGTACTTATACTTTAAGATCTCTTCTTCTAGCACAAACCTATGCTCGATAGCCGCTTCAACATAACTTGATAGATTTTCATTCTCGATACTGACTTCTTCTGCTTGTTCTACAATATTCTTTTCTTCTATGATAGTTAATGCTTGTTCTAAAATCTCAGGATCAAGAATGTCATTTTGATCTGTCAGTTCCTGTAATTGAATAAAGCTTGTATAATCTTTAGCAATAATTTGTTTAATAATATTCACAAGTCCCATTGCCTTGTTGTATCTAGCAATATTATCTTTTAATGCCTGATCTCCACTTATTGAGTTCTTACTTAAATTGATTGACATAACTAAATAGTAAATTGAATTACGACAAATTTAAAACATATATTATTCTTGTCAATACAACTTAGTAATACTGGAACATAAAGTACTTATATTGATAAATGAAACCTTTTGAAATATTATGAATGATATAGTTCACGACATTAAGGCAAAACTTGACATAGTAACAGTTGTCTCTGATTATGTTATTTTAAAAAAAGCTGGGAGAAACTTTAAAGGCCTCTCCCCTTTTAAAAAAGAAAACACACCATCCTTTATTGTATCTCCTGATAAGCAGCTTGCTTACTGCTTTGGTACACAAAAGGGTGGTGATATATTTTCATTTATCATGGAAATTGAAAACGTGGATTTTCGAGGTGCAATTGAATATCTTGCAGAAAAAGCCGGATTATCTTTGCCTGATTATCACGCGTCAACATCAAAAATCCCAAAAACACAGGTGGATACATATAGAAATATTGTCAATGCGGCAAAGGATTTTTTTCTGTCTCAAAAAAAGACAATTGCTGATTATTTAGTGAAAAGAAATATTGACTCCCCTACTATTGATGCCTTTGAATTAGGTTATGCTCCAAATGGGAAGGATTTGCTTTTTATGTATCTTACAACAGATCACGGCTTTTCTCCAAAGGATATAGAAAAAGTTGGGCTCGTCACATTTCATGATGGTATATATTTTGATAAATTCCGGGATAGGCTTATGTTCCCTATTTATAATTCATTAAAAAGTTTAGCCGGATTTGCCGGTCGGATAATTGAAAAGGGCGAACCGAAATATCTCAATAGCCCAGAGACTCCCATTTATGACAAAGGTGCCATGCTTTATGGTCTTCATTTAGCAAAGGAGGCAATTAAAGAGAAAGGATTTGTTATTGTTGTTGAGGGTTATATGGATGTAATCTCCAGTTATCAACATGGACTACGCAATATTGTAGCATTAGCCGGAACGGCACTTACTGATAAGCAAATAAACTTATTGAAGCGTTATACAGACAATATTTATTTCATGTTTGACAATGACAGTGCCGGTTTTGAAGCTACGCAGCGCAATGCAACACTGCTTGCAAAAGAAGATGTACGCCTTTTTATCCTCTCTCTGGACAAATATGGAGTAAAAGATATTGATGAATTTTTTGAAAAAAATGCAGATGAAGATTTCCAACTGGTACTTGAAAATAAAGTATCATACACAGAATTCGCGTTAATAAAACTCATTGAAAAAGTTGGAATTGGGACTCTTGAGAAAAAAATTTCTATTATCCATTATCTTCTGCCATACATCACTTCTCTGTCGAATTTAGTTGAAAGGGATTATGCTCTTGAAATTGTTGCCGCAAAATTGTCACTTCGATATGATACTGTGCGAGCTGAAGTGCTGAGAACTAAAACTGTGCGATCGCATAAAAACGTTTCAGAGAAGCAACATGAACAAGTTTCTACGCTTTCAATAATTTTAGGTGTGTTTTTTGTTATACCTAAACTATTTGAATATTTTACAAAAGAAATTGATTTACTTGAACCTGTAAGTGATTTTGAAAAGTTTATAAAAAGAACGCTTCTTGGTAATATTGAATTTTATAAGGAAAAACCTGCAGATTTGGCTATTCCTGAAGGAGAATTTAAAAAAGAATTTGAATTACTACTACTTTTTCTTGAGGAACATAACATGGTCGCCAATGAAGAATCTGCGTTGAAAGTCTTAAAAAATAAATTCCTTCAATATAAAATGGCCGAAACAGAAAATCTCATGCTGAAAATGAAGGCATTGGAAAAATCAGGAAATATTCTAGACTGGAAACAAAACTTTGATAGGATAACTAAATTAGAGAGAATCATGAGGAGTTAAGTTACTTTCCCTTTACAGATGATATCTTGTACTTATAATCAATTTGCTCATTTCGTGGGCAGACCTTTTAATTGTATTATTCCTCTGCAAATCTATGTCAGATTCTTCGGACAATTCAGGTCAGCAGAAAAAGAAACAACTGGGGAGTTTTCATGATGAGCGAATAGCAAAGCTCTCACCGGAACTCCGGGTGCTTATTGAGAAGGGATTATCTCAGAAATTTATCACTCATAATGAATTAGCAAAATGTTTACCGGAAGCTGAGGATGATATAGCTCTTTTGGATGAAATATATTCCCTTTTGATTGAGCTTGATATTGATATTGTTGATTATAAAGATAGTGTCGTTTTAAATGACAAAGATGAGCCGGTAGAGCGCGATGTGACACCTGAGAAATTGCAGGAGGTTGACCTCTCAATGATCTCTGATGATTCTGTGAGAATGTATTTGAGTGAAATAGGAAAGGTAAAACTACTTACTGCAAATGAAGAGGTTACTCTTGCTCGAAAAGTACGTGTTGGAGATATTAATTCAAAAAAGAAACTCATGGAAGCCAATCTCAGATTGGTTGTTTCCATAGCAAAAAAATATATTGGTCGAGGTTTATCATTTCTGGATCTCATTCAAGAAGGTAATCTCGGTTTAGTACGAGCAGTGGATAAGTTTGATCCGGAGCGAGGATTTAAGTTCTCGACTTATGCAACTTGGTGGATTAGGCAGGCAATTACTCGTGCAATTGCTGATCAGGCGCGAACCATACGAATACCAGTCCATATGGTGGAGACCATAAACAAATTTACCCATACACAACGTAGACTTGTACAAGAATTAGGACGAGAGCCGCTTCCGGAAGAAATTGCCGCTGAGGTTGGGATGGATATCAAAAAGGTGAAACATATCATGAAAATTTCACAGGATATTGTTTCTCTTGATGCGCCGGTTGGATCTGAGGAGGATAGTTCTCTTGGAGATTTTATAGAAGATGTGAATTCTGTTGCTCCGGACGAGTCTACCAATCGCCAAATTCTCAAAGAAAATATTCATGACATGCTTCAGTATCTCTCTCCACGAGAGAAAAAAATCATCAAGATGCGATATGGTCTTGGTGACGGAGTTGGTCACACACTTGAACAAGTTGGTCGAGAGTTTGGTGTGACGAGAGAGCGAATAAGACAGATTGAAGCAAAAGTTTTACAAAAACTAAGAGAGCATCCTACTAGCGTTAAAATCAAATACTAATTAAATATTAAGTTTTACCATTATGGCTAAGAAAAAAACACAGTATATTTCAAAAGAAGGTCTTTTGAAATTGCAACAAGAGTTAGAATATTTAAAAACCGTGAGGGTCTCAGAAATAGCGGCGAGACTAAAGGAAGCGTTATCATTCGGAGACTTGAAAGAAAATGCAGACTATCAATCAGCCCGTGAAGAAGAGCTGCTCAACGACGCACGGATACGAGCTGTGGAAGAAGAAATAATGAACTCTGAACTTTTTGATGAAGAGCATATTAAAACAGGATATGTAGAACTTGGATCAAAAGTAAAAATAAAGAATATAACAGAAGGAAATGAGGAGATGACCTTTACCATAGTGGGATCTACAGAGGTTGACCCAATGGATTTTAAATTTTCAAACGAATCTGCAATTGGAGAAGCTGTTATCGGTAAAAAAGTCGGAGAAACAACGAAGTTTATGGCACCATCTGGTGAAAAAGAAGTTCTTATTCTCTCAGTCGATTAACTTATGCTTACAGGAGGTTTTTTTCAACACTATATTATATTGATTCCAGGCTTGGCTTGGCTCATTACGCAAAGTGCAAAAATCCTCATTGAAAAAAGATGGAGATATATTGAAGTTTGGACAGATTTATTTAAGTCAGGAGGAATGCCTTCAGCGCATTCTTCTTTTGTTTTAGCACTTACAACAGCTATCGGATTAAAGGAAGGGTTGTATAGTTCACTTTTCGCACTGAGCCTTTCATTCTCAGCAATTGTGGTCTATGATGCGATGCATGTACGAAATGAGGCAGGTAAGCATGCGACAGTTTTAAATCAAATATTTAGGGAACACAATATTGCTGATCATGAAATCAAAAAACTCTATCCGCTTGAAAATAGTATTGGACATACGCCACTTCAAGCTATGGTAGGAGCTTCATGTGGAGTTATTCTCGGTCTTGGTTTCTTTTATCTCTAGAAATATGAGAAGAAGTGTTTCGTTCTTTTCTTCTATAGTATTTTTTTGCCTATTCTGTGGTCTGTTTGTTCTTATGCTGTATGGATATAGGTTTGATATTCATTCCTTTTCTTTTCAAAAGTATGGAGTAATACATCTCCTTGGCTCCATTCAAGATGCAGATTTATACATAATGGGAGAAAAGAGAAAAATCAGCTTGCCATATGTAATTTCAGATAGTCCCTTGGGTGAGCAACAGCTACAAATACAAAAAGATGGTTATCTACCTTTTAATAAAACGACACTCGTATCTGACGCTAGGGTTTTTGATGTTAGTGTAGAGCTTATTCCGGATTTTAAAAAATGGAAAGACAAAATCGAATTAAGTTTATCCGATGATGATATAGTTTTTGAAGGCGGCTTGGCTCATATGGATTATTCTAAAAAAATAATTGAAGTTTATTTTGGAAGTACTGATATTCTTGCAAAAAAAGTCAGTACGCAAATGGCACTTCCTAGTGAAGTCATAAAGGAAAATTTTACTTCTCTCACATATCTGGATAGGAATTATTTTCTCCTACAATTAGGAGAAATATATTATATATTAAGCAATGACCGAGTTGTGCCTATAAAAAAAGACCCATTCGAAAAATTATTTGTATTCAATCATCAAATTTTCATGTTTGATAAAAATATAGGTACACTTTCAATACTATCTTTTACGACATTAGAAAAAAAAGTCGTTGATACGGCGCTTCTAGAAACAAATTTCACAGTACGTCTTATTCTTGAAGAGAGTAATATAGAAAGTAAGGTATATAAGAAAAATGACCATTATTTTTATATTGATATGGTTTCTGGTAGCGTGAAGATGATTGAAACTCAAATTTTTGAAGAAAGTCCACATGAAATATTCATACTTGATAAAAATATTTTTTACAAAGATTCACTAGGAATTCTTCGCAGAAAAGATAACGGAGATTTACTCTTATCAGGTATAATTGGTAGCTTTCCGCTACCCGGACAAATGTTATTTACTACATCTTCACAAAAAATCTATAGATTAATTGATGATAGAGTAGAATATGTTGGCGATACATTAGGAAAACAGATTTGGAGCGCAAGTTTACAAGTAAAGGGTTCATTCTATTTGTTACAGTATTATGATGGCTTATCGGCATTTGATACTATCAATGCGGCTACGTATCAACTCTATCCTACAAAAACCCCCTTAGATATTAAGCACAGCATTATTGGGCCATATCTTGAAATTAAAGATTATGCAAAAAATACTCGTTTCATATACATCTTGGATTAGAAATAATCCGGGAACGTTGCTTCTGTTTTTTATAGGGTTATTGCTACCTTTTCGGATTGATGCTCTGCTCTATCAGTCTGAGGTAGTGCAATCTCATTTCATTCCAAGCTTTTTTAGCGGTAGTTTTTTGAATCTTACGGAGATTTTGCTTTTTGGATATCTTATTTTTGCTTTATGGAAAGGGACATTTAGAAAAGTTTCAGTATGGATTTGGTGGCTTTTTTTTCTTTTTGCAATAATCACGAGTGTTTTTTCTCTAGATCCGATTCTAAGTTTTTTGTTACTTCGATTCCCGATGTATGCGTTTATTCTTTGGATGATGGTACCAAAGGAATCTGAGATTAACTTTTTGAAGGTTGGACTGTGTGTTTCAGGAGTTGTTGAAGTCTTTATAGCTCTATATCAAGTCGTTTTTCAAAAGGCCCTTGGGATATATTTTTTGGGAGAACCACATTTATCTGACACATCATTGTATTTTGCGAAATATGTTTTTGGATCACTTTCACTCATTCGTGGGTATGGAACCTTTGATCATCCGAATATTCTTGGGGGATATTTAGTTTTGTTACTTGGGATTTTGCTTTTTACGAAGAATGATTTTTCTAAGAGATGGTTTTTGATTGTTACATCGATTCTTACTTTCGGAGTACTTATTTCAGGATCAAAAGTGGCTATACTAGCAATTGTAATATTATTTCTATTTAAACTTAAAAATAAAAAAGTAGTATGGATGTCACTTATCCCATTAGTTGTATTGTTTCTTGTTACTCATGGCAGTAGTTATTCGGAGCGAATTATAGGGATATTTCAAGCAGTGGGTTTCATTATTTCTCATCCTCTTGGGGTTGGATTTGGAAGTTACACTTCCTTACTTTTATCACAGAATGCTCCTTTGGCTCCATGGCTTATTGTGCCTGTGCATAATAGTTTTTTGCTTTTTTTGATTGAGGGAGGAATTCCGATTTTTGTTTTGACTTGTATTGGAGCGTACTTTTATTTTCAAAAATATTATAAAAAGTTTTTACCTGTTTTTCTTGCTCTTTTAGTAATAGGAAGTTTTGATCATTACCTTTTGACGGGATATCC
>CAYGEY010000005.1:0-22569 GCA_964349065.1 uncultured Candidatus Peribacteria bacterium
TAATTCAATATATTTCTCATTTTTATTTTCACCTTTAACTCCTTCCATTTTCATTTGTAGTTCAAACAATTTTACTTTTTCTCTATCAATTTTTGCATACTCTTCAACAAAAAACTCATTTTCCAAACCGTTCATACCTCGACTTAAAACATGATTAAGAAAAATATTTTTTGATATAAGACAACTTTCTGCAAGCTCGTTAGCGTTATCAATCATCTGTTGATCTTTAGGCTCTAGGACCTTGTCCTCTTCAGTTTTTTCCACCAACTTCACTATATTTTTGTTTGGAATATAATTCATGTTTTTATCTTTTTGCTGTATTGCGTTTTTCATTTCTGTCAGCTTCTCATCTGCAATGTGTTGAATGTTTTTTAACATATCTTCATCTACATCTCGATATTTCGGTAACATTTCATTTGCCACTTTCAAAATTGCATATGTCGATCCTCCAACATTCTCATTAGTTGTGTCCAAATAACTCTTATCGGTTACCATATTCATAAACTGGAAAATTTCACTTAATGAATATTTAGGTCTTTCATACTCAGGAATACGTGCATAAAGATCTATAAGAGATTTTTTTATGCTTTCACTTATTTCTAAACGGAGCTCATTTGTAAATGACGTCACTATTTCTTCCGGATATCCGTATATAAATCTGGTAAATTCCTCCCCACCTTCGCGGATTGAAATACAAAATGCATTTTTAAAAACTTTTGTCGGATTATTTTCTTTATATTTTTGTAATTTTGTAAGAAAACTATGCTCTGATACACCATATGCTTTACGAATAAGGAGATCACCAAAGATTGGACCTAGTATATTATTCAGATTTTTGAAATTGTCACCATCAGAAACAATTGTCATAAGGTTTCCCTCAATGGGATTCATTTTTTCATCACGTAAATTTTTCAGCTTATTACTGACAATAAGGTATCCTCTCTGGTTTATCAGACCGGTTTTATCATCAAGATATACATCTTCATGGAGTTTCTGGTATCCCATATCAACGCTCCCTTTTATGTCAGTTGTATCAGAAAGATATTTTACTCCACTCTCTCGCACATTCGTGAACACATACTCCGACTCAACTGCTTGTTTCAAATTAGTCATTGTCTTAGAAGAAAGAAAACTTTCCAACAAAGGCTTCTCTGAAGAAAACGCCGGCAGAATATTTTGATATGAGTCTTTTTGTATCAAATGCTCTGCTATAAAATCAACTTTTTCTTTATCCTTATCAACATCCATCTCATATTTCATCGTCAAATTCTGTCGCAACAGCCTATATTGTTCCTTTACAAAAACATTTCGAAATGTTCTACGAAATTCTCGATTAACCAGATCTATTTTCTTTGCAACATAAATAGAGGCTTCCGTCGCTAATTTTAGGTTATTCCCCTCAATTTTGTTCGGTTGATCTCCTGGCTTGTGCATTTTTGTTTTAGTTTTATCATAGTATTATATCAGAAAGTGACGATTTTTACTAGTCATTTACACATTATTCTTGTAGAATTTTCCGGAATAACCTCACTATGCAAAAACGTTTTGTTATAACAGTTGATGGCCCTGTCGGAGTAGGTAAAAATACTGTCTGTGAAATTGTCGCAGAAAAACTCAATTGTGCGTATCTAAACTCAGGCTCACTCTTTCGAGCTGTGGCATTTATTGCAGAGCAACAGAAATATACTCCGGCACATGAAACAGTTCATGAATTTTTGGAAGATTTCCCGGTACAGTTTAAAATTGTTGATCAGAAGCTGCAAATCACATACCAACATGAAATTCTTTTCGATGAACTATACACCGCGAATATCTCAAAAAAATCATCCGAAGTGTCCAGAACTCCTGAAATCCGCATGTTTGTACACAGCACTCTTCGTGAATTAGCGAAAGAGACATCTCTCATTATTGACGGAAGAGATGCAGGTAGTCATATTTTTCCTCTCGCTGATTATAAGTTTTATATTGATGCAAAACCTGAAATCCGCGCACATAGACGATATTTACAATCCATAGCAAATGGAGAAAAAATTAGTGAAGCAGAAGTCTTGAAACAAATAATGGAGAGAGATTTTAATGACGAAAATAAAGGTGAGTATTCGCTTCGCATTTATCCCGGTCAAATTGTTATTGATACTGGTACAATATCTGCTTATGATGTTGCTATGCAGATAATCTCTTATATCCCTAAAAGTTATTACATATGAACAACAATACCAAGTTAATGTTTATTCTCATGGCTGTAGGTATTGTTATTTTCAGCCTTGTGATCATTTTTATGCCGCTCGGTAAAAATAGTGCATCATTACTTGGAGGGCAACAAGTGATGTATAGCATGAATACTCCATCTACAATGACTGTTTCCCAAGGTAAACCATATAACTTATCTCCGTTTCTAGTTACAAATCTTCAAATGATAAAGGGATTTTTGATACAGGGAACTATAAAGAGCAATGACGCTGCAATCCTAAAGCTTGTTACTGAAAAAAATATTGAGATCGGGAGGTTGCCTCTTACGGGTCAGGGCGAATTTACAGGAGTGATCAATTTACCAACTGAGGCAATAATTACACTGCAGCAAAATCCTCTTATTCATTTTGTGATAGAAAGTACGTCAGAGCAGAGCATTACACTTACAAATATTTCACTTTCTGCATTATAATTTATATTTTATTCAATATTAAATTATTTTAGCAAGTAATATTAAACCATAATATTGACGTTATTAAAATTAAGTTCTTAATAAATATAGTTCAAAATATATTTTAAAGATCATGCAAAAATTGTTCCATCCAACTTTGCAAACAACAATAGCTATTGCTGATAGCCTTCATACTTTGCTATTGAAAAGAAATATTGCAGTATGTAAGAATTTTGAAAAGCAACTTATTGGTGTATATACAGGGAAAACCAAAGAAATTACTGAACCGCTTACGAGCGAAGGCGTACTCGATAGATTTTTATATGTAGATATCAATAGCTATGTTGCGTGTATTAATGCCAGGTTAAAACAAGCATTAGTAGGTGAACATTACGAAATATACAATATTGAGAATGAAGAAGAGAATCTAGTAGAAACAATCTTTATGCTTTTACAGGAACAGGATATTGATCAACGTATAGTTTACAATAATAAGAAGAAGATCGCAGAAAAAGGAATAAAAAAGTTTGATTGGAAGAACTTTTATATATTTTTAGATGAATCGATACTACACATTGATACAACTGAGAAACAACTTATCCTCAAATTTATTGCAGTCCTCTATGGTATGATCTACAAGGTTTAGGATTACTCATACCGCAGTGCCTCGATCGGATCGAGCTTTGAAGCTCTGTTTGCAGGATACATACCGAAAATCAAACCAAACGAAGTTGATACAACTGTCGCTAATACAATCGAAGCGAAATCAATTGTAAATGCCCAGCCTCCAACTAAGGATAAAAGATACGTTGCACCAATCCCAAAACCAATCCCAAAGATTCCCCCTAGCACTGATAATACAATTGATTCCACAAGAAATTGTACCAAAATATCAGATCTTTTAGCCCCAAGTGCTTTTCGAAGTCCAATCTCAAATGTTCTCTCTGTGACGGTCACGAGCATAATATTCATAATCCCTATTCCACCTACTAAGAGTGAAATCGACGCAATTGCCACCAAAAAAAGTGTAAATGCATCTGTTATGGTCGTAAAAATTGAAATAGCATCTTGCTGTGCTCTCACAGAAAAATCATTTTCCTCTTCAGAGCGTAAATGATGTGCTTTCCTCAGCAAATTTTCGACTTTTGTAATAACAGCTTCAGTACCGTCTTTTGTCGTAGAAACAGCTTCCATTTGTATACCAAACAGATAATCAATACCCAGGACAACTTTCATCATGGTTTTTGTTGGAATCAAAATACTCAAATCATCATCTTGACCGAACACACTTGCAAGTCCAGCGCCCTGTTTTTTGAGCACACCTACTATTTCATAACTCCCGTTCTCTATCCTTACTCTTTTACCTAGAACAGATCCTGCTTCTTTTCCAAAGATTTTTTCATTAGCACCACCGCCAATAATAGCTACTCTTCCAAGATTTTTCTCTTCATTTACATTCCATAGACCACCTTCTTCAAAAACAGAACCTTTTGATATAAAAAAATTACGGTCTCGGCCACGAACATTAATAGTAATATCATCTTTTCCCGGAAGTTTGAGAGTAATTGGAAGACTCGTTGTGTATGTTGAGAGGTTTTTTATACCTAATTCAGTTGATTTTTGTGCAAGCGTATCAACATCACTCATTTTCAGTGTCTTTGTCACAATACCTCTTGCGGCTGCGGGAGGCCCCCGTCTTTGCCCACCATCTCCACCCGCAAGAACAAAGACAATATTAGAACCAAGAGACTTCACCTGATCTACCAATAATTGTTGTGCTCCTTTTCCAAGCCCGATCATGATGATTACTGCCGAAATACCAATAATAATCCCCATCATAGTCAAAAAACTTCTTGCTTTTGAACTAAGAATACTTGTAATCGACTCTCTGAGATTCATTGTAATTTTATTGCTCATTATCGATGTCTTATAGCTAAAATCGGATCCAGTTTGGAGGCTTTTACTGCAGGCCAGATTCCAAAAACAAGACCAAAAATTGATGACCCAAAAAAGGCGAAAAGTATGGTTGGTAAAGAGAGTATAAATGGAAATCCTGCTATCAGTGAAATTATAAACGAGACAATAAGACCAAAAATAATTCCAATTAATCCACCAATGCTAGTTATCACCATAGCTTCGATAAGAAATTGAAGGAGTATCTGACTCCTTTTTGCACCAAGAGCCTTTCGTACACCTATCTCACTAATTCTTTCCGTGACAACAACGAGCATAATATTCATAATGCCAATACCGCCAACAAAGAGTGAGATCGATGCCAATAGTGATAAAAAGAGTGTAAACACCGTTGTGACACCCTTAAAAATATCAACAAACTGATCTTGGGACATAAACCTAAAATCATTCTTTTCGTCAGTTCGTAATTTATGCCTCTCTCTTAATATTTTTGTAACTTCCTCTTTGAGCTGATCAATATATTCACTACCTTTTGCTTTGAAAGTTATCCCCCAAACATAGTCAGGTGTATCTACAATAAGTTTTTGTGCAACCGGCGTCGGAACAAAAAGATATTCATTATTTTCATTTCCAAATGAAGAAAGAAGGCCTTTCTGTTCTTTTATCACTCCAATGACATTATATGTTTGCCCTTTTATTTTTATTCTTTTGCCAACCAAACCCCCATGATCTTCACCATAAATAGTATCGTCCACCTTCCCGCCAACAACAATAACTTTTTTTTCTGATTTTTCTTCTTCAGCTGTCCATATTCTCCCTTCTTCCACTTCTACATTCTGCATACTAAAATATGCCGGACTGACACCCCAAACACTAACTGATGCCTCAAGATTATCACCTTCCTTCATATTTATCCGACCCACCCTCGTAAACGGACTAGCTGATACGGCAGAGGGTACTTTTCCCGGTTTTGCGAGAGTTTCAAGATCTCCATTTTTGAGAATCGGTAATTGTGCGGACGACGTAAGGTTTGCATCATCTCCGCCTGCCATAACAAATACAAGATTGGTACCAAGACCTTCTATTTCTGACAATATGAGGCTTTGGGCACCACTACCAACTGTAAGCATGATAACAACACTTCCCACACCAATCACCATACCCAACATAGTAAGTGTTGTTCGTAGTACTGAAGTTTTTAAACTTCGTATCCCCTGCCTAAAGCTCTCTCGGATTATCGGCATAATTATTTTAATTGTTGATTTTGTTTTTTGAAAGGTACATGTATCGTAGGCTCGATTCTTGCCGAATGAACATGCAGGCAACCTAAGAGCCGGATACTGTACCTTTCAAAAAACACTAATACCCGCCATCGGCAATGATACCATCTCGAACATGGATAACTCGTTTAGCATTTTTTGCAACCTCAGGCTCATGAGTAATCATAACTATAGTTCGGCCTTCATCATGGATATCCTGAAATATCTTCATCACTTCTTGGGAATTCTTTGTATCCAAAGCACCTGTTGGTTCATCAGCTAAAATCATCGATGGGTTGTTCACAAGAGCCCTTGCTATGGAAACGCGCTGTTGCTCGCCACCGGACATTTCATTTGGTTTATTTTTAAGTCTATGTGAAAGCCCAACTTTTGTCAGTGCTTCTATTGATTTTTTGTGACGTTCTTCACGCGACGAAATACCTGCGTAAATAAGTGGGATTTCTACATTTTCTACAGCAGAAAGACGTGGAAGGAGGTTGAATTGTTGAAACACAAAGCCGATTTCTTTGTTTCTTATTTTTGCAAGATCACTGTCATTGAGATCTCCCATTTTGTACCCATTGAGAGAATAATGACCCCTTGTTGGTCGATCGAGAAACCCTATGATATTCATTAAAGTAGATTTACCACTCCCGGACGGCCCCATAATTGCGACAAATTCACCCTTTGCAACTTCGAGATGTACACCTTTCAGCACCTTTGTAACAATAGATCCGAGGATATAATCTTTGTATATGGCATCCATCTGAATGAGATTATCTTTCATTTTATTTTTTATCTACAGTTAAAGTAATCACTTTATCTTCATTTTTCACACCATCGAGGATTTCTGTATAGTCGTCTCCAACAAGGCCAAGTACCACCTCTTTTTCCACAGGTTTTTCATCTTGCATGATTTTCACATACGACTTCCCGTCTGATTTCTCGAATACCGCTTGATTCGGTAAAGAAAGAGCTGTGAGCTCATCGACAATAATATTAAGATTAGCTGAGAATCCCGGGCGAACGATTTTTTCTATGTATGTGTATGGATCAAATATTATTTTCACTTCATAGTATACAACGCCGTCTAGAGATATTTTGTCCGGACTAATGTAGGATACTTCACCTGTGTATTTTTCTTCTTCAGAAAAAGCATCGAAGTCAAACTCCACTTTTTGGCCGATTTTAATTTGTGCAATATCTGTCTCAGCGATATTTGCTTTGATTGTATTGATATTCGGATTGATGATAATCATCACCGGATTACCGATTTGTACCTGTTCCCCAACAGCAAAATTTATTTTGGAGACAACACCGGATTTTGGAGATAGTAGCTCTGTTTTCATTTTTTTCTCCTCTGAAATCTCCAGAGATTTTTTCGCGTTATCCACTTTTGCTTGCTGAATTAGCACATCTTCCACACGGGCTGGAGCTACTTTACTTGCTTTTTGTACTGCAGTATTCGTCACTTCTGATTCGACATCAATAAGTGTTCGACTAAGCGTCGCTTCATTTTCTCGGACTCTGGCTGTCACATCAGTGAGGTTTCTCTGTGCTTCTTGGTAAGACTGTTCAAGGCGAAGAATATCCAAATCAGCAACACTTTGTCCAACTTTTGTCTTTTTTAGATTTTCTACTGCCTGGTTGTATGTGTTTTGTGCCTGCGTTTCTGAAGAGGATGCATTTGCCTTGGTAAGTTCCAGACTCTGCCTCGCCGCATCTAAAGATTTTTCTGCAGTAGATACTGCCCCTGACAAGCCGGAATTTGAAGAGTTCTTGGAGAGTTCTAAATTTTCCACCGTTTGACGAAGAGTCGCTAAGGCTGAGATACTTGTAGAAATAGTGTTTCTCTGATTTAAAATAGCTGTTTTAAAACCTGCTAAACCAGTGTCTGTGAGGTCCCTGCTTGTCACTGTATTATCAAGCATATCAATGGTCTGCGTCAATAATCTATGACTTTGTTGTAATAAATTTTTTAAGGTATCCATCCTTTTGAGGATTTCATTGTAACTCAGCACATTTCCGGTCACTTGGAAAAGTGTTTTGTTAGGAACATATATATCCTTTAAAGCGTTGTACCCTGAAATTGTATCATTGTAACTATTGAGCTTCTTTGCTCCTAACTGATTTTTATATGCGGCATTTGTGTCTTTATTAAAATCCTCAACCGTGATGATTTTATTGATTTCTGTCAGTGTATTATCTACTTCAGTAAGATATTTTGATGCATCATAAAAACTTGTTTCCTGTTTATCCGTCACGTTTTTATCAGAAATAGGACTTCCGGTTGCCTCTGCATTTTTTGCATTGATGAGAGACTGCTCTGCAGATTTCACAGCCGCCTCCGCATTTTTAATGCTTTCCGCATTAGCCTTTCGCACTTTTTCCAGAGCGGTTTGAGCACCACTCACAATTGATTGGAGGGCGGAAATATCAGCTGTGTTTGCAGTACCTTTGGCAGATTTGGTTTTCTCCCAAAGATTTTTTGCATTATCCAATTGGAGTTGTGCAATTGCAATATCTTCTTTATTCTTGGCTTTTGATGCAGAGATTTGATTTTTGAGTCCATTTGCTGAGGCTTGTGCTTTGGCTATAGTTGCATCTAAAATATTTCTCTCTTCCGGTGATAAACCTGCTTTGAGTTTATCAAATGTCGCTTGCTCGATGGTGAGAGCTGCATTTTTTGAGGCTATTTCAAGCTCAATGTCAGTAGTGTCCAGTGTTGCAAGGATAGTTCCGGTTGAGACCTCTTGCCCCTCCTTAACTTTAATTGCTGTAATAGTCCCGGAGGTTTCAAAGCCGAGAGATGTGGATTTATCAGAGTCGACGGAACCGACGACGGATACTATTTTTTGGACTTTGTGCTCTGTGAGAGTTGTTGTTTCGTATGTGGTTTTTTGGCCACTACTACCGAAAAAGATTGATTTGAGAACAAGCAGTAAAATAATACCTCCGATGGAGAGGAATATTTGTTTGCGAGTGAGGTGAGTGATGAAGTGTTTTATCGTTTGTAGATGTATCATAAGTCAATAATTTCAAGTGAGTATATTATACCACAAGATTTGTCATTATAGTATAGTTTTCTGCGGTATTTTGGCTTTTGGGTGAAGTGGTGTCAATGGGAAAATGTTGGCGTCAATAAAAACCGCAACATCAAGCCTGTTACTGCCATAAAGTTATATTTAAAGTAAATTATTTTTTCTTTTGAAAGATTTCGTCTGCCAAATCACAGAGTTCAGAGTACTGACTGAGTGTCATAACATTTTCAAGTGGGTCTTTATTTTTTGAACTTATACCACCTACCACCTTTACATGACGACTACTTTCTACTTGATTTCGATCTAATGTTTTCATTAGTATTATGTTAAGTTCCTGAGTTCATTGTACACCTCATATACAATTGAAAAGACATTTTCTTCGATTGTGTTGATATAGTTTAACAACACAGTTGTTAATGTCTGATCTAAACTAGAATATTAAACTTTACCAAGTATTTTTAAAATGTAATTTACACACAAATATATCCTAACTTTTTTCTCTCATTTACCCAAGTCCCAATCACCAATTTTCCAATGGCTATTTCCAAAAGCCTACGGTCCAATAGCCTATAGCTATTTTTGTGGTAAAGACACTGAGGCACCCAAGCCGCCATCCGTATTAGCAATAGTATAGTCACCATCGAGCCCAATGAAGTAACTACTAGAACCAACGTCAAGGGGGGCCATGTCAGTTCCCAAGGCATGTAATCGCATATAATCAGATTCCATCAACAATTCTCCGGTAATCAAATAATGCCACACCATGGTATAAAACATGTCCTCCCGTATTTCACAACCTTCACCAAATGCCTCCTCAACTATAGTCCATTGGTCTTTCCTCTTATGTTCATCCTTGTGATCCAAAGGAAGTTTCGCATTATGTTCTCTATTTGCATCTTTATCTTCTTTGTGTTTATGCCTTCTATTTTTTGTATTGATTACGCAGCTACTTGTAAATAACCTCAACTCATCTCCCCACTCCGCGTTCTGACTCTCTTTTGGTACATACGTTGAGTTATAGTATAGATCTCTTAATCCTTCTGTGTTTTCTTGAATAATATCTTTCCATACTCTACAGAGATTGGGCATATTGACCTCGACTTCCACACTATCCACCAATATTGTTTTCAGACCAGCAATCAATATTGGAGCTTTCTGTCCCTCCGTATTGTCTTGAAAGTTTTTGAAAAGCTTCACCATGTCTTTCGTTACTATTTTTGGATAGAGACCAATTATTCTCGCTCGCTCTGTTTCTGAAACTGAAATCCTTCCTCCTGAATTCTCTGAAAGTGCATTAGAAATATCATCTATCGTGTGATGGGTTACCATCCCATCTTCTTGGAGTCTATTGATTGTTTCCACTATTTGTTCGTATTCTTGTTCCTCCTCATGTACTACTCCTTCCAGCTCATTCATGACAAAAGAAAAGCGTTTTGAATAATCCCTCGTTGATGTATCTACAGTATCAGAGCTTTCTGTAGATTGTGTTGTTTCAGTTTCGTTTTCCGGGGCTTCAGCTAAATGAAGTTCGTCATTTTCTTGGTTTTCTAGTACTGAACTTGCTTGAATCTCAGTTAACTCCATATAATGTGCTTGCTTTATGCTCATATTGCAAAAGTTTAAATATGTTTTATATTATTATACTTTTCATTTTTGTAAAGCTATTTTTTATAGTTTCCAACTTGTAAATGAATTCATTATAGCCTGTGATAATTCAAAACAATCTGCGTGTTTCATTATTCCTTGATATGAGGCAATTGTTGCCTCTATTTCCTTCATATTTTTTTCATCAAATAAATAATCAAATTTGAGTTGTAAAATCTTTTTAAGCATACGTTTTTTTGTTCTCCCGCGCAAACCTCTGTAAAATGGAAACAGAATATACCCTAATGCGTCAATCCCATCATATACAGATGAAATCATAACTTTTCTCGGATGAAGAAAAAGTTGCAAATCAGTTTTGAGAAATACTGCAATCGCTCGCACATACTCTCGCAATTGTTTCTGACTAGAATGTACAACAAAAAAATCATCAGCATATCTCACATAGTTTTTAACACCTAACTTTTGCTTGATGAAATAATCCAATTCATGAAGATAAATATTTGAGAAGATTTGTGAAGTCAAATTGCCCAGAGGCATTCCTTTTCCCTGAGGAACATACGTTTTTAGACCATCAGCTGAATCTAAAATTCCTTTGAGCAAGTATAATATTCTCTCATCCAAAATTCTTTTTTGAAATAGCCTCATCAGTATTTCATGATCAACACTGTCAAAAAATTTGGCGATGTCGCATTTGAGTACAAAACAAGGTTCTACATAGTTTCCACTGCATGCTCTGATCATAGTTTTGATTTCACGCACAGCTTTATGTGTACCCTTTTCTTTTCTCGCACTGTAGGAATGAGCTATAAAAACAGGCTCATAAATTTTTGTGAGTAAATCATATAGCAATCTGTGGACAATTCGATCTCTCACCTTTGCCTTGTGAATATGTCTTCTTTTGGGATCATGTACAAAAAATTCTTCATAACTGCTTGGAACATAAGTACTTCCTATTAAATCCTGATATAGATCGACTATATTATCCTCAAGATTTTCTTCAAATTCCAATACATCTTTCTTTTTCCGTTTTCCTTTTGCAAAATCAGTCCATGCTGAAAACAGGTTTTCCAATGTAACCATCTCCTCAAAAAGTGCGTTATATTTTTTCATCTTATTTTTATGGCTACTATTTCAAACTCTCCCACTATCTTGCCGGAGCTTACTGAACTTTTTAAACTCGTCCATCTTTCTCAGCGACATCTCCCAAAACTGGAAAGATATACACTCTGGAAGCGCATCGAGGATCTACTGATCGAAAACATCGAGCTAGTTATCAAAATGAGATTTCATACTGCACCTGAAAACAAGCTGAATATACTTTCAAAACTCAGTTGCAACACGGACATGTTAAAAATCTTGATGAGAGTTGCCGTGGAGACAGACTGCATTATTCAAAAGAAATATGTGGCAATGGAAGAAAAACTCGTCACCATCGGAAAAATGATAGGGGGCTGGATGAAGTACATTGCAACCCCTACCAATACATGAGAAAAAGAAACTGAGGCACCCAAGCCGTTATTTGTATTAGCATTAGTATTGTTACTATTGAGCCTAATGTTGTTACTATTAGAATTAACGTCAAGGGGGGCCTTTGTAAGTACGCGCCCATGAGATACACCGCAGTGCAATACATATACTTCATGCCCTTCCTCTGCTGAATTTTATTGTGCCCGAGAGGCACGTCGGCCGTACTACTGTCTTCTTCATTGTTTCCACACTTGCGGCTGATTACAGAGAAAGATATGATCAATCCTTGTTCTTACAGCTTCACTGTGCGTATCTCCGCACACAAGAGCCATAGCGGTTGTGTAATAGCAGAGACAAGTATTGTATATCAGGATTGTCGGTGAAGAACAATGGGGGAAAATTTTGCATTACAAAAAATCATCTTATGCATTTACCCAAGTCCCAATCACCAATTTTCCAATGGCTACTTCCAAAAACCTACGATCCGTTTGCCAATAGCTATTTTTGTAGTAAAGACACTGAGGCACCCAAGCCGCCAGCCGTACTAGCAACAGTACAGCTACTAAAGAGCCCAATGACGTCACCATCAGAATTAACGTCAAGGGGGGCCTGATTTGTACCAAGAGTGTTTATTCTCATCCATTCTTTCATGGCATCATAATTCATTAAAGATTCTCCGGTAATCAAGTAATGCAAAGCCATTACCAAAAACATATCAGCAACTATCCTGCTATCTTTTCCAAGTTTTTTCTCAACAATTTTTTGCTGCTCCGGAAATACATTATTTTTTGTCCCCTGTATACACCGCTTTGAGTAAGCTTTTAAATCCTCACCCCATTGATGATCTAGTGTCTGCACCGAGACATAATTTGAATTGTAATACAAACTTTTCAATGATGGTGTTACTTTCTTAAAAATCGTTTCCCATGTTTCAAACTGTGTACGAATTGTATATTTTTTAATATCCTTGTTCACGCTAATAACCTTTGGGAGCGGGATCACAATCGGAGATTCCTTCCCCTCAGTATGTTCTTTCACTTGAAATAATGTTCTCTCGACATCTGCTGAACATTTTGGATATAACTTGAACAAACGCTCCAACTCAAAATCAGGAATGAACACCTGACCTTGAGATTTTTCAATTAATGCATTGTTGATAATAAGTGGGGTGTGATGGATAATCAAATTTTTGTTTTGAAGAGCATCAAAATCAGCTTGATTGTTTGCACTTTGTCCCTTTACTTCTCGCACCTCAATAATCCTCTTCGGCTCTATGATGTCCTCCTGCACAATCGCACAGGATTTTTCAAGTGCTTTCAGTGTTTCTTCCAATTCAGCTTTCAACGGCTCTACAGCGGGTTGGAAAAACAACGTAATATCTTCATTACAGATTTCCATCAATCTTTGAAAACTTGCTTCAATACTTAAAATCGGTTTTTCAAATTGAACATCTTTTTTCTTTTGATCCAGCTCAGGGTGAAGCTTGTATTGCAGATTCATCATCTTTCGACATTCAGCAGTACGCCTTCCTATCTCTGTTTGATATCTCAGGATTTGTTCCTCAAACTCAACTGTTTCAATGACATCGTCATATCCTACAATTTGGCGAAGTAAGATGTTCGCCTTTTCCAATACAGTTTTATAATTTTCCGTGTCTCTCTTCCCTTCAGTACACCAAATCATAAGAGACCTGCCGAGGTTGTACAACTCATCAAACATTTCACGCTTTTTATTGTTCTGACAGCCTTCCTTCCCAATCTGCGTATAGAGCAAACCGATTTTGTAATAGAAAAGGATTTCTGCATCAATATCGTTTAGTGAGATTTCCAAAGGGTTTTTCTTTGCTATGAGATCCTGCTTTTCTGTATAAATAGTAGCCTTTTTTGTGCGAAGATTTCTATTTTGACCATTCCATTCGGCGACGATTTTTTGATACCATTTTTGATTCTCAAGTTGGGTGATAATTAATGTTTCTTGTGTATTTAGGCTTGCTATGTCCTCTCGTGTTTCTCTAAGTGGTTCATCAACTTCGTAATGACCTGAAATCAGCGTATCAATACTTTGATTAAAAAGATTTGATAGAATTTCCGGAGTGATGGATATTGCCTTATTGGAAAAAAGCGCATGATTACTGTTATTTACCGCAATGCACGTTATTATATCCTTGCGGAGTTGCTCATTGGTGATGATGTCATGTGCTGTGATATCTAATTGCGGCTTTTCGTATGGTGTAGGGAAGTTGGACATGAACGTGATTTCAAAAATATAAGTTATATTATATCAAATTTTTATTATGTCAATTTGACTTATAACTTCATATAAAATATACTTCTCACATATTGAGGTAACTCAGTAAATAAAAATCACTCTGAAGGTCAGAAAGTCCCGCAGCCTGCCGGTGTCATGCCGATGGTGGAGAGGCGGGTCCACCCAGAGTGTTTTTTATTCGTTTCGTCTCAATTTTATAAATGCTTTTTACAGATGTCTCGTAGTTAAAATTTCCTATAAAAGCTATATTTGAAATGTCCAGATTGTTTACTTTAACAAGGCTTTGAATATGCGGGAATGCTGTTGTTAGCACCTTACTGTTTTTATTATGAATTGCACTAAAAGCAATATCGGCAACAATATCAGGTGATAGTTTATTGAGTTGTACACGTTTTTCACTAAGCTTATTGATCACATTCGGATAAATAAAAATATTTCTTCCTTCAAGTAAAGGTAGATTGTTATTCGCTAAAATTTGATTTATTTGATTGAATTTCTTCTTGCTCAACTCACCAAAATATATTGGACTATCTGATCCAAATTCTATGGCTTTAGTCAAATCACTCTGTATTTTTGTCCTATATTTTTTTTTTTATATAACTCACTAAATAGTATGCTGAAAAATATTCCTAAAAAGACATTTTTTACTGTTATGTTGTAATAACATAACAGCACATTCTATTTTCTTCAGTCATTAGTAATAATCACAGAATTTTCCACCAACCTTGCACCTACCTCTCCCATGGACTAAAATACAACCATAAATTGATCACTTAAATCTATGAACTTCCAAGACTTTGATGCATACGAGAAAAAATGGACCAATTTTTGGGAAAAAGAACAGACATATAAAACACCTGAAATAACTTGGGGGATGAAGAAAAAATACATTCTGGATATGTTCCCCTATCCATCAGGAGTTGGTCTCCACGTCGGGCATCCTATGGGATATATTGCAACTGATATTTTAGCTAGATTTTATCGAATGAAAGGGTATGCAGTGCTCCATCCAATGGGTTGGGATGCATTTGGACTCCCTGCAGAAAACTACGCCATCAAAACCGGAATCCACCCCTCAATCACCACCCGTGAGAACGTAGAAAACATGAAAGCACAACTCATCAAAATGGGATTTTCGTATGATTGGGAGCGGGAAATCAACACCACAGATCCAAAATATTATAAATGGACGCAGTGGATTTTTACTGAAATTTTTAAGAAAGGATTGGCGTATGAGGCCCTCATGCCCATCAACTGGTGTCCGAAAGATAAGACCGGACTTGCCAATGAAGAGGTCAATAGCGACGGAACATGTGATCGATGCGGGACGAAAGTTGAGCAAAAACCTCTTCGGCAATGGGTACTCAAAATAACGGATTATGCAGAACGACTATTGGCTGATCTCGATGATTTAGACTGGCCTGAGAATATCAAAGAAATGCAGAGAAACTGGATTGGGAAAAGTATTGGGACGACGTTTTCTATGGCGGCTTTTTTTGAGGGAGAAACGCGGATTGATGGGACAATTGATGTATTTACTACGCGCATTGATACAGCATTTGGTATGAGTTTCGTAGCCATTGCCCCGGAGCATCCACTACTTGAAAAATTGGTTATCAAAGGTGTGACAAAGGAAGTTGAGGCTTACATAGATCATGCGAAAAAGAAAACCAGTTTAGAGAGATCAGAGCTCTCTAAGGAAAAAACCGGGATTTTTACAGGATCATATGCGCAGAATCCATTCACCGACGAGCTGGTTCCGATCTATGTTTGTGACTATGTTCTCGGATTCTACGGTACAGGAGCGGTGATGGGTGTACCTTCTCATGATGAAAGAGATTTTGTTTTTGCTCAAACTTTTGGTCTGCCACTCAAAGAAGTAGTGACACCAAAAGACGGTGGATCCTATGACCCACTCATGCCGTTTACCGACGACGGAGTTTTAGCAGATAGCGGTAAATTTAGCGGAATGACATCAAATGAGGCTCGCTCTGCTATGACAGAATGGATCGAGAGCAAAGGTCAGGGCGAAAAAACAATCAATTATAAACTCCGTGACTGGGTGTTTTCTCGTCAAAGATATTGGGGAGAACCTATTCCAATTGTGCATACGAAAAATGGGAATGTTGCTTTAGAACTATCTAATCTTCCCCTCACGTTGCCTGAGATGGAAAAATTCGAACCAAGCGGTACGGGAGAGAGTCCTCTTTCTACCATTGCAGAATGGGTGAATACTCCGGACGGGAAACGGGAAACAAATACAATGCCGCAGTGGGCAGGTTCTTCTTGGTATTATTTGAGATACATTGATCCAAACAATGATGAAATGTTGGCTGATCATGAGAAATTGAAAGCTTGGTTGCCGGTAGATATTTATGTTGGAGGCGTAGAGCATGCAGTGTTACACCTCCTTTATGCTAGATTTTGGCATAAAGTTTTGTATGATATCGGAGCAGTTCCGACAAAGGAGCCTTTTCAAATGCTAAAAAATCAAGGTCTCATTTTGGCTGAAGATAATAGCAAAATGAGTAAATCAAAGGGGAATGTGATTTCACCGGATGATATTATTGAAAAATATGGAGCAGATACGCTCCGAACATATGAGATGTTTATGGGCCCATTTGAAGCCTCAAAACCTTGGTCAACAACTGCCATCAGTGGAGTTCATCGTTTTTTGATGAAGGTGTGGGGTTTGTTTGAAAAGGTTGATGATAAATCTGCGACTTCTGAGGAAAACCAAATCCTCCATCAAACTATTGAGAAAATTACGAATGATATAGAGAATTTCGGATTTAACACAAGTGTTTCAACAATGATGATTTGCGTAAATACACTAAGTGATATGAAACAAATTTCAAGGGAGACATATACAAAATTACTACAGCTGCTTGCGCCGTTTGCACCTTTTATCACAGAAGAACTATGGAATATGTGTGGTATGAAAGGAAGTATTCACCTATCTACATTTCCTGAGTTTAATGCGAGTTTGGCTCAGGTTACTTCCATTGTTATTGCAGTACAGGTAAATGGAAAAGTCCGAGGAGAATTTACTGCTGAAAAAGGTATAACAAAAGAAGAAGCTTTGAAACTAGCGAAAAAGGTTGAAGGTGTCGCAAAACATTTGGAGGATAAGAAAATTGTTAAGGAAATTTATGTTCCGGGGAAGTTGGTGAGTTTGGTGGTGGAGTGATAAAAAAATACCGCAAATACATGCGGTATTTTAAAATAATATATGAAAATATTATGATACCTTCTTATTATTGTCCTTATCAATTGCATTATGTTTCATAAGGTAATTGATAGTGTCCTTAAATTGATTTATAACTCCTTCAGGGAGATTATTACCTGCACTTGGAGTTGACATTTGCTCAAGAGAACTGGCATTGATTGCATTTGTTGACATGTTGTTTTTGTTAATATTTATTTTGTTTTCAAATTATTTTACAGGAAGAACTTTACCTACGTCAAATCTATTTTGACTTTTCAAACTTTTTCAGTGCTTCTGCATCACCATACGGTAAGAAATCTTTTTGATGCGGAGGTTCTTTAAAATTTGGAATATTTTTATGTTTAATAGCACACCAATATTTCTCAGTTTCACCGGCTATCTTGACTGCATACGCAAATAATCCATTCACATAACCACAATATGTACAGTTGATTTTGTCATACCAAGGAAGGTATGAGAGTTTGTGTCTGTCGATCTTAATATATTCAGATCGCTTCACATACGGTAATTTGTAAAGTACAAAACAAATACGGTGATAGATTTCAAGACAAACATCCAGAAATACAGCAGGGACAATCATCGCATATATAAATGGTGCGGAGAGTGTATAGCGCAAAGCCATGTGCATCGGGTCTTTTACATATTCTTTTCTGTAGAGCATAGGGAGATTTAATTTATATCAGAAGAGTATATCATGTTTTACTTTACAATTGCAAAAGTTGTGGTTTAAATATCTATGTTTATATTTTGAATCATTTTTCATTTGATGAATACAATACCAGGGTTTAATAAATCCGGTGAAGAAACAGTTATTAAAGATAGGGTCATAAATGAGATGCTTTCTTCAGTTGATACAGCCACCTCAAATTTACAAAAAATTGTTGATAAACTAAAAAGCTTCGCAAACGATACAACTCAAATGCCTAGGGGTGAGGATAAGCATTTACGTGGTAAGTTTTAAATACTTCTCCGCAACCTCCTCAGCACGATGTTGGATAGGTGCTGTCCAATTATCATGAGTTTTGTACCAAGCAATTGTTTGCCTAATTCCCTCTTCAAATGTCACCGATGGTTTCCACCCAAGTTTCTTCGTCGTCTCTGAATAATCAATCGCATAGCGTAAATCATGACCGGGCCGGTCAGTTGTGTGTTTCACTAATGTATCATATTGATCTTCCATGTTCAGTTCTCGAAGAATAGTCTCTGCAACTTGCTTCGTGTTTTTTTCCTCTCCACCGCCAACAATATATGTTTCTCCAGGTTTGCCTTTCTCGAGTATGAGATCAATTGCATGGCAGTGATCTGTCACGAAGACATAATCCCTCACTGCGGTCCCGGGACCGTACACCGGAACCAGTTTTCCTTGCATAAACCTCGTGATAAAAAGTGGAATCACTTTTTCCGGAAATTGATATGGACCATAATTATTGGTACAATTTGAAATGGTAACAGGCAGACCATACGTCTCATGATATGCACGAACAATATGATCAGAGGCTGCTTTTGAGGCTGCATAAGGTGATCTGGGAGAATACGGAGTTTCCGTCGTAAATTTTTCATTCGGGTCAAGAGACAGAGATCCGAATACTTCATCGGTGGAAATATGATGAAATCGGATTTTTCCAGCTTTGAGAGCAGCTTCAAGAAGAGTAAACGTCCCAAGAACATTTGTCTGCAAAAATACTTCCGGATGTGTGACGCTTCGATCGACGTGCGACTCCGCGGCGAAATGAACTATTGCAGATTTGTTTTGGACACATTGATCAACAATATTTTTGTCACAAATATCTCCTTGAACAAAAGTGTATCTATTACCATATTTTGATTTGTGCATTTCAATTGTTTTTTCGTTTGCGGCGTACGTGAGTTTATCGAGGACAGTCACTTGGGAGTCTGGATGATTGTCTAAATAAAACTCTACAAAGTTTGCTCCGATGAAGCCGGCTCCGCCGGTGATGAGGATGTGGGGCATAAGTATTATTGATTGTAAATAAAAGGAGTAACCAGATCAGCAAGTAAAGGATAATTTGCATCACGTTCATTCACTTGAGGGGATGATGTTTGCCATGGAATTTGAAGTATTGGGTCATTGTATCTCAGTCCACCTTCCGACTCCTTGTTATACTCACCTCCAAAAATCATATATTGGAAAAGTCCTTCTTCCAGAATCTCCAATCCATGAGCAAATCCAATTGGGATCCACAGCATGTGTTTGTTTTCTGCGGAGAGCTCATATGCTACTGATTTGCCATACCAAGGTGAACCACTTCGGATATCAACAGCAACATCAAGTACTTTCCCCTGAAGAACACGTACCAGCTTCCCTTGTGCAAATGGTGATTTTTGGAAATGGAGTCCTCGGATAATCCCATGCTTTGCGTAGGACATACTCTCTTGCACAACCGGTCCTTTTATGGACATCTTTTCGAATTCGGATTGTTTGTACCATTCCATAAAAAATCCGCGTTCATCGCCGTAGGAGTCTGGAATGATGTGGAGGACGTCGGGGATTGCTGTTGGAGTTACGTGAAATGCCATGGCTAATGTGTTGAATTATAAAATAGTTGGAGGAGATCTTTCCAGTCAGGAAAAGATTGTTCTAATGACAGTTCGAGTTTATGTGAATCCATTACAGTAAAAGACGGCCTTGTTGCCGGGAGATTCCAAGACGAAAGAAGTACACTTTTGAGAGATTTTTTTAATTTCCATATTTCACAAATAGCCTGTGCCCATTCCAAACGAGACGCCTGTTTATTCGGAACAGCGTGGAATAAACCGGTGAGATCTTTTTCTGCACATTGCATTATTATTTTTGCTAACCATACTGCTGAAGTAGGTACTGAGTATTCATCAGATGTTCCAGAGAGTTCATCCCTTGTTTCTGCGAATTTGAGGAATTTGTGAATGAAGTTTTGTTCACCATTTCCGTACACCCAGCTCGTGCGGAGGACGAGACCTTTATCATACCCTAAAACAATTTTTTCTCCTGCGAGTTTTGATTGTCCGTAGATTTGAAGAGGATTGGGAGTATCTGACTCAAGGTATGGTGCAGTTTTTGTACCATCGAAAACGTAGTCGGTGCTGATATGGATGAGGTATGCATTGATTTTTTTTGCTTCATTTATGATATATTCAAGGGCCTTTTCATTTACTGCAAAGGCTGTTTGTTTTCCCTCAGGTGCTTCTGCACCATCAACATTATTGTATGCTGTTGCGTTTATAATGTGAGTTGGATTGGAATTTTGGATAATAGTTTGGATTTGTTCTCGTGAAGTCAAATCACATTCCTCCCTACCTACTGCAGTGTGAGGGATATTTTGAGATTCTAAGAGTTGGTTGATCTCTTTGCCGAGTTGGCCGTTTTTTCCGAGGAGGAGGGTGTGCATGGTAAAATCAATTTATAAATAAACTTTTCATTTATTCTCAATTATGTTTTGTAATTTTTCAAAAGAAAGATCCCAACCCCAATTTTTTGCTGTAGTTAATCCCTCAACTTGCATTTTTTCTCTTAACTGCACATCAACAATTAGGTTTAATACTGCATTTCTCGCTTCTTCAATATTCTCTACAATAATTGCATTCTTTCCATGAACTGCATATTCCTCTAGTCCTGTTACATTTTTTACAACAGGGACTAGACCGCATGCCATTGCCTCTAAAGGTGGATAACAAAAACTTTCTACACGACTCATCTTAAGGAATATATCACAACTCGAATAAATATTCTTCATTTCATTCATAGGCACTTTTTCAAAAAACTGGTCATATCTCCATCCAAATTTAGGTTTTCCAGAACTACTAACAATCCAAATTTCACAATCTAGGTTCTTTAATACTTCGTATGAATCATCCATACCCTTAAACGGAATATCAATTGGCCCCTCCATCAATACCCGAATTTTCTTCCCTTTAGGAATGAGAGGGGTTGATTCGTGGAACAATTCTACATCCAAACCATTCGGTATATACTTTGAATCATGATGAAATTCATTTTTTAGCCAATCCTGGATCCATTTTGCCATTGTCACATACTCACAATTAGTCAAATACGTTTCATGAACGAGGGATTGCGTTTGTCTATCCTCATAAAAACGTCTTTCATCAGACTGTACAAAATATATTTTTCTTTTAGCATCAATCTCCTTTAATATATCGACAGTTGTCCAGCCAGTTGCTACTAAAATATCTATGTTATTCAAATAATAATCATATTTATCATTGAGTGGGATGATAGGCACTTTATTGTTCGGAAACCAATCAAGATTTACCGAACCATTTTGAGAAAGCAAAAACACATCATACCCATCTTTTAAAAGACGATTTGTATGATTTAAAACTACTGCAATACCACCAGATATTCCACTTCCTGGTATAATGTAACATATTTTCTTAGGTAAGACTGAATTTAATCTATATTGTTTCAATAATTCTTTTTCCCAATGTTTATCATTTTCCTTAAATACTAGTTCGTTATTCCCTTTATGAAGCCTTAAGATTGTCAATACTTTAGGTATAGCCTTCAATTGATACCCAAAGTGGACAAGTCTCAACCAAAGCTCATGATCTTCTCGGTAATTCATTTTTGTTTTTAACCCACCAACGTTCAATAACACATCTTTCTTGACCATTACAGTGCTTTGACAGGGGACACATACTTTAAGCAACATTTCCTCATCACAATCCGGGCTGTAGATTATTTGTCCATTTTCCAAGCCCTCAATTTTTCTTGTACCTTCTAATTGAGCCTTCCAGCCTCCATAAACCATATCTACATTTGTTTCAAGCAAACAATTTAATGAATCCTGTAACCTTGAAGGCATTGCAATATCATCACTATCTAAAAATGCGACAAATTCTCCTCGTGATTCTTTAATACCTTTATTTCTACCACGTACAGCATTTCCCGTTTGATTATAAAAATGAAATATTTTAATCTTTGCATTATTTCGATAACTTTCTACAACTTCCATAGTCTCTTGTGGCGAGCCATCTGTTATCAACAACAACTCAAAGTTTTGGTATGTTTGGTGTAAGATTGACTCTATAGCTTCAATTAATTCCTGAGTTCTATCATAAATAGGAATAATAACAGATATCATGTGCTTTTTTAGACTTTGTATTTTCTTTTTATTCAATCGCTTCATA